>BQJX01000085.1 GCA_021604925.1 Gemmatimonadota bacterium | reverse complement strand
CAACTATCGCCCGCAGTTCTACTTCCGCACCACGGACGTGACCGGCTCGGTTTCGCTTCCGGAGGGTACGGAAATGGTGATGCCGGGCGACAACGTGACGATTGAAGTGGTTCTGGTTCAGCCGATCGCCATGGAAGCAGAACTGCGGTTCGCAATCCGCGAGGGCGGCCGGACCGTCGGTGCCGGCGTCGTCACGGAGATCATGGAGTAGCTATGAGCGGCATGACCCAGAAGATCCGGATTCGCCTGAAGGCGTACGATCACATCATCCTGGACAAGTCGGCGGCGGAGATCGTTCGCACCGCCGAGCGGACCGGGGCACGGATTGCGGGGCCGGTGCCGCTTCCGACCAAGAAGACCATCTACACCGTCAATCGCTCGCCCTTCGTGGACAAGAAGTCGCGGGAGCAGTTCGAGCGACGGATCCACAAGCGGTTGATCGACATTCTGAACTCGACCCCGCAGACGGTGGACGCACTGCAGCGTCTGGACCTGCCGGCGGGAGTCGACATCGAACTGAAGGTCTAGGGCGCCGCCGACACATCGGTGTCGGCACGCTCCGGATCGGGGATGACCCCCTGCGAACTGCGGGTGAAGGGGTCCCATAGGAAAGGTGCACCATGATCCACGCCATGATTGGCAAGAAAAAGGGCATGACGCAGGTGTTCTCGGAAGACGGGAGTTGTGTTCCCGTCACCGTGATCGAAGCGGAGCTCTGCAAGGTGGTTCAGGTCAAGACCGACGAGTCGGATGGCTATTCCGCGCTCCAGATCGGTTTCAGCCAGACCACGGAAAAGCGCGCCGGAAAGCCGCGCGCCGGCCACCTGAAGAAGGCCGGTCTCGAGCCCATGCGCCGTCTCATGGAGATCCGCCTGGATTCCGTGGAGGGCTACGAAATGGGCCAGGCGATCAAGATGGAGGACATCTTCGTCGAGGGAGAGTCCGTGGATGTCCGCGGCACGTCCAAGGGCCGCGGATTCGCCGGAACGATCAAGCGCCACAACTTCCAGCGCGGCGATGTGACCCACGGCGGTATGGCGGTGCGCCGGCCGGGAGCCATCGGCCAGTGTGCGTCGCCTTCGCGCGTGTTCAAGGGCAAGAGAATGGCGGGCCACATGGGCAACCGCAAGTTGACGGTGCGCAATCTCAAGATCGTGCGCGTGGATCCGGAGAACGGCTACCTGCTGGTGCGGGGCGCGGTTCCGGGTCCGGTGAACGGCGAGATCGTGATTTCCAAGACCAAGAAGGGCGTTCGCGTCCCGAAGTACAAGACGGGCTAGCGGGAGGCGACGAGAGAAATGGCAACTGCAAACGCATTCAGCGCCAATGGCGACAAGACGGGAACGGTGGATCTCCCGGCGGACGTGTTCGGTATCGAGCCGAACTCGCACGTCGTGTGGGAAGCCGTCGTGAACTTCCAGGCGAACCAGCGCCAGGGCACGGTCAAGACCAAGACCCGCGGCGAGGTGAATCGCTCCAATTCCAAGCCCTGGCGGCAGAAGGGTACGGGGCGCGCTCGCGCCGGTACGTTCCGCAGTCCGCTCTGGGTCGGCGGTGGCACCATGTTCGGGCCGCAGCCGCGGGATCACAGCTACAAGCTGCCCAAGAAGATCCGGCGCCTTGCGCTCCGCTCCGCGCTGTCGGACCGGGCCAACGAGGGCCGAGTGGTGGTCATCGATGAGTTCGCGCCGGCCGAGCCCAAGACCAAGCCGGTTCAGCAGCTCCTGGACAAGATGGAGCTGGGCATGTCCAAGGTGTTGATTCTCGTGCCGGAGCTGGACGAGAACATCGCACTGGCCACGCGGAACATCCCGAACGTGATCGCCATGCCGGCGCGCGAAGCGAACACCTACACGGTGGTCTCGGCCGAGTACGTACTGATCGTCAAGAGTGCGATCCCGGCCCTCGAGGAGGTGCTCGGATGACGGACGCCCGGCAGATCCTGAAGCGCCCGCTCCTCACGGAGAAGGCCACGATCGCGCGCGAAGTGGGAAACGAGTACGTGTTCGAGGTCGCTCGCGATTCGAACCGGATCCAGATCAAGGACGCGGTGGAAAGCCGCTTCGATGTGAAGGTCAAGGGAGTCCGCACGGTGGCGGTCCGCGGCAAGATCAAGCGGATGGGAGCCCACCAGGGCAAGCGGGCTGATTGGAAGAAGGCTTACATCACCCTCCAGGAGGGAAGCACGATCGACCTGTTCGAGCAGATGTAGCTCGGGCAGCCAGAGCACGCCGCCGCACCCGTGGCAGTGTCCGTGCCGTTGAAGGGTATCACCCCCGTCCCGGGGGGAGTGACCCGGATCGGTTCCTTACCCTCCTGCAGGGTTTCGAACTGAATGGCCGATGGGTGAGGCGAGCTGAAGCGGACACGAAGGAAGAGGAAGACATGGCAATCAAGAAGTACAAGCCCTACACGCCCTCGCGGCGTTATCTGACTACGTCTGACTTCTCCGACGTCACCACGTCGAAGCCGGAGAAGTCGTTGCTGGAGCCGCTGAAGAAGTCCGGCGGCCGCAATCATCACGGGCACGTGACCGCGCGCCATCGTGGCGGCGGACACAAGCGCGCATATCGGCGGATCGACTTCCATCGCGACAAGCACGGGATTCCCGCGCGCGTCTCGACGATCGAGTACGATCCCAACCGCAACGCCCGCATCGCGCTCCTGGTGTATGCGGACGGCGAGAAGCGCTACATGATCGCGCCGCTCGGTCTCAAGGTGGACGACCAGCTCATGGCCGGACCGGATGCGGAGCAGCGCACGGGCAACGCGTTGCCGCTCTCCAAGGTCCAGCTCGGTACGCTGGTCCACGCGATCGAGATGCGCCCCGGAGCGGGAGCCAAGATCGCGCGCGGAGCCGGCACGTTCGCCCAGCTCATGGCCAAGGAGGGCAAGCTGGTCCTGTTGCGCCTCCCCAGCGGTGAGGTCCGACGGGTCCAGGCGGCGTGTTACGCCACGATCGGCCAGGTCGGAAACGAGGATCACCAGAACATCGTGATCGGCAAGGCCGGGCGGTCCCGCTGGCTCGGGCGACGTCCCAAGGTGCGTGGCGTGGCCATGAACCCGGTGGATCATCCGATGGGCGGCGGCGAAGGCCGCTCCTCTGGCGGTCGCCATCCGTGTACGCCCTGGGGCAAGCCGACCAAGGGCTACAAGACGCGGAAGGCGAAGAAGGCTTCGAACCAGATGATCGTCAAGAGGAGGAAGTAAGCATGGGCCGCTCCCTGAAGAAGGGTCCGTACATCGTGCAGAGCCTCATGAACAAGGTCGAGGCCATGAACAAGTCGGGCGACAAGCGCGTGGTCAAGACCTGGGCGCGCCGCTCGACCATCACCCCCGATTTCGTGGGGCACACGATGGCCGTGCACAACGGAAACAAGTTCATCCCGATCTATGTGACCGAGAACATGGTTGGCCACAAGCTCGGCGAGTTCGCTCCCACGCGCACCTTTAGGGGGCACGCGGGCAAGGCGGACAAGGCCAAGGGCAGGAAGTAAGAGGCGAGGGCAGACATGGAAGCAACGGCGAGAGCCAAGCACATGCGGATCAGCCCGCGGAAGATGCGCCTCGTGGTCGATCTTATCCGCGGTCAGAATGTGGAAAACGCGCTGGTCATTCTTCAGGGAACGCGCAAGAAGGCGTCGCCCCTGGTGGAAAAGCTCCTCCGGTCCGCGGTGGCGAATGCGCTGTTCGTGGGCGAGGAGGAAGAAGAGGGTCCGCGCATGAACGTGGATGAGCTCTTCGTGAAGAAGGTGTTCGTCGACGGCGGCCCCACCATGAAGCGGTTTCGGCCGCGGTCCATGGGGCGTGCCAACCGGATCAAGAAGCGTACGAGTCACTTGACCATCGTGGTCGGGACCAAGAAGGAACGCGCGGCCTCGGCCGCCTGAACGACTCCGTAGGAGGAGACTGTGGGACAGAAAATCCATCCCGTCGGACTTCGTCTCGGGATCGTCAAGACCTGGGACTCCCGATGGTTTGCGGGGCACGACTTCGCCAACCTGCTCGAAGAGGATCTGATGATCCGCAAGTACCTGGACCGTCGCCTCTCGCAGGCCGGCGTCTCCCGGGTGATCATCGAGCGCAAGGCGAAGAAGGTGACCATCGTGATCCACACCGCGCGGCCGGGGATCGTGATCGGGCGCAAGGGACAGCAGGTGGATCAGATCCGCGACGAGTTGCAGACCGTCACGGGGCGCGACGTGTACATCGAGATCCAGGAAGTGGACAAGCCCGAGATGGACGCCAAGCTCGTGGGTGAGCACATCGCTCGCCAGCTGACGCAGCGGGTGGGTTTCCGTCGCGCCATGAAGAAGGCCGTGTCTTCGGCCATGCGGCGCGGCGCACTCGGCATTCGGGTGGAGTGTGGCGGCCGTCTTGGCGGCGCCGAGATGGCGCGCCGGGAGACCTACCGCGAGGGTCGGGTCCCCCTGCACACGTTGCGGGCGGACATCGACTACGCGCAGGTGACCTGCCGCACCACGTACGGAACGATCGGCGTGAAGGTCTGGATCTTCAAGGGTGAGATTCTCACGAAGGTCGGCCAGGAGAAGGATCACGCCATGGCGGCCCCGGTGGGCGGCGGAACGGGAGCTCGTTAGCCATGTTGATGCCCAAGCGGTCCAAATACCGCAAGCAGCAGAAGGGTCGCATGCGTGGCGTGGCGATCCGAGGTTCGAACATCGACTTCGGCGAGTACGCGCTGCAGGCGCTCGAGCCGGGAAAGATCACGAGTCGTCAGATCGAGGCCGCCCGTGTGGCCCTGACCCGACGAGTGAAGCGAGGCGGCAAGATCTGGATCCGGATGTTCCCGCACAAGCCCATCACGAGAAAGCCGCAGGAAACGCGGATGGGCAAGGGAAAGGGATCCCCCGAGTACTGGGTGGCTGTTGTGAAGCCGGGAAGAATCCTTTTCGAGCTGGAGGGCGTGGACGTGGAGCTGGCGCGCGAGGCCATGGAGTTGGCCCGGCACAAGCTTCCCATCAAGACGCGCTTCATCACTCGCGCAGACTTCACCACGGAGCACTAGAACGTCATGAAGATCAATGAGATGAGAGCGATGACCCTGGACGAGCTTCGGACCAAGTTGGACGAGCTTTCCGAGGATCAGTTCAACCTCAAATTCCGGTTGCAGACGCAGCCCCTCGACGATCCCCTGCGAATCAGGAAGGTCCGCCGCGACATCGCGCGCGTGAAGACCCTGATCCAGGAGAAGCAGTCGGAGGCCGCGACGGCCGGCGGCGCCTCGTGAGCCGGCTGCCAGGAAAGGGAGAGGCCATCGTGGAGGAAGTCAGGGGTCACCGGAAGACGCGCACCGGCGAGGTTGTCAGCAACGGCGCGAACAAGACGATTGTGATCGCGATCCGCACGCGGGTGAAGCACCCGCGCTACGGCAAGATCATCAATCGAACGATGAAGATCATGGCGCACGACGAGGACAATGCGTGCGCGATCGGTGATGTCGTCCGTGTGATGGAGACGCGACCGCTTTCCAAACGGAAGCGTTGGCGCTACACGGAGACGGTCCGGAAGGCGAAGTAGCGGGGGAGAGTCGGTCATGATCCAGCAGGAAACTATCGTAGAGATCGCCGACAACTCCGGCGCCAAGAGCGGCCTGGTGATTCGCGTTCTCGGCGGCACGGGCCGTCGCTACGCGTCGGTGGGCGACATGGTTGTACTCGCGGTCAAGAGTTCGATCCCGGGTGGCAACGTGAAGAAGGGCGAAGTGGTCAAGGCCGTGGTGGTGCGTACCCGGAAGGAGATCCGTCGCAAGGACGGTTCGTACATCCGGTTCGACACGAACGCAGCGGTCGTTCTGAACGACCAGAAGGAGCCGCGGGGCACGCGTATTTTCGGCCCGGTGGCGCGGGAGCTTCGCGATCGACGCTTCATGAAGATCGTCTCGCTCGCTCCGGAAGTGGTCTAGGAGAATCAGATGAAGATCCGACGTTTCGATCAGGTGAAGGTGGTGTCCGGCGAGGACAAGGGAAAGACCGGCAAGGTGCTGAAGGTCTTTCGCGACAAGGACCGGGTGATCGTGGAAGGCGTGAATTTCATCAAGCGCCACACGAAGGCCCGTCCGGGACAGCAGGCGGGCATCGTGGAGCGCGAGGCTCCGGTTCACGTCTCGAACGTGATGGTGCTGGATCCGGCGTCCGGGAAGCCTTCGCGGATCGGGAACCACGTGCTGCAGGACGGCACTCGCCAGCGTATTGCACGGAAGAGCGGCGAAGCTCTTCCCGAGAACGAAGGTTAGGCAACATGACGCCCAGAGTCTTGGAGATGTACAGGAAGGATGTTCGGCCGGCGCTCACTGAGAAGTTCGGCTACAAGAACGTCATGATGATCCCGGGTCTGGAGAAGATCTCGGTGAACATCGGCGTGGGAGAGGCGAGCGTGAGCCCGAACCTCCTGGAGGACGCCATCAAGACGTTGCGCCAGATCACCGGCCAGCAGCCGTCGGTGCGCAAGGCCAAGAAGTCCATCGCCAACTTCAAGTTGCGCGAGGGGATGCCGGTGGGCGCCATGGTGACGCTGCGCGGCGCACGGATGTGGGAGTTCTACGATCGCCTCATCAACACGGCGATTCCCCAGGTGCGTGACTTTCGCGGTTTGCCCAGCAACTGCTTCGACGGACGCGGGAACTACACGCTGGGAATCCGGGAGCAGATCGTGTTTCCGGAGATCAACATCGACAAGGTCGCCAAGATCCGGGGGATGAATGTCACCCTGGTCACGACCGCGGGGACGGACGAGGAAGGACTGGAGCTACTCACGCTCCTGAAATTCCCGTTCAGAAAGAACTAGGGGAGACCTTTGGCGAAGAAGGCGCTCATCGAGAAGAGCAAGCGCAAGCCGAAGTTCAAGGTGCGGGCGTACAACCGTTGCCGTCGTTGTGGACGGCCTCGGGCCTACATGCGTGATTTCGGATTGTGTCGGATTTGCTTCCGCGAACTGGCCCACGAAGGCCAGATCCCGGGAATCGTAAAGGCCAGCTGGTAGTACCGGCGGGACTGGGGCAGCAACCTCGAGCCGACGAGTCGTGGGTCGCAACGGCGACGCGCGAGACCCTCGGTTGGAAGGAGTACACGAATGGCGATGTCCGATCCGATTGCGGACATGCTGACAAGGATTCGAAACGCGGGAACGGCGGGGCACAAACGCACCGACATTCCCGCGTCCAAGATGAAGCTGGAGATTGCGCGGGTGCTCCTGAAGGAGCGCTTCATCGCGAACTACAAGTTCATCGAGGATGAGGGCCCCCAGGGCCACATCCGCGTCTATCTCAAGTACACGCCCGACGATGAGCCCGTGATCAACGGGATCCAGCGCGTCTCCAAGCCCGGCTTGCGCAGGTATGCCGGCGCCCAGAAGATGCCGCGGGTACTCGGCGGAATGGGCGTGTCCATCGTCTCCACGTCGCGCGGCATCATGACCAGCCGAGAGGCAACCAAGGTCGGCGTCGGCGGCGAAATCCTCTGCAGCGTCTGGTAAGGGGGGGAGACATGTCGAGAATCGGAAAGCTTCCCGTTGCGGTCCCGTCCGGCGTCACGACCAAGCTGGAGAACGGCGTTTTCACGGCCAAGGGCAAGCTCGGCGAGCTGTCGGTGGACGTTCACCGCGACCTGGTCGTGGAGATCGGCGACGGCGAGATCGTCGTCAAGCGACCGAGCGAGAGCAAGGAGCACCGTTCCGCGCACGGACTGACCCGCACGCTGATCTTCTCGGCAGTGATGGGAGTGGCGGAAGGCTTCTCCAAGACCCTGGAGATCGTGGGGGTCGGTTATCGCGCCGAGATGAAGGGCAAGGACCTCGTGATGCACCTGGGGTACTCGCACCCGCACACGATTGCGGCCGGGGACGGGATCTCGTTCGAGGTTCCCGAGCCCACCAAGGTGGTGATCAAGGGCGCGGACAAGCAGAAGGTCGGCCAGGTGGCCGCCAACGTTCGAGGACTTCGCCCGCCGGAGCCCTACAAGGGCAAGGGCGTGAAGTACGAGGGCGAGTTCATTCGTCGCAAGGCCGGCAAGGCCGCGGCTTAAGAGGGGCGCTGAGATGAAGGATAAGAACCAGGTCAGCCGAGAGGCCCTGAAGCGGCGTCACCGTCGCATCAGGAACAAGATCCGGGGGACGGCAGCGCGGCCGCGGCTCACCGTGCGTCGAAGCCTGACCCACATGACGGCCGTGCTGGTGGACGATGACGCCCAGCGCACGATCGCGCAGGTTTCCAGCACCTCCAAGGGCCTGAGCGTCGCGAGCGGCGAAGGCTCGCAGAAGATGCATCGCTCGGCTGCGGTAGGCGCGGAGATCGCGCGTCTCGCCATCGAGAAGGGAATCGACACCGTTGCGTTCGACCGCGGCGGCCGCTTGTACCACGGTCGAGTCAAGGCGGTCGCCGATGCGGCCCGGAAGGGAGGCCTGAAGTTTTGAGTTCCCAGACCAGTGTTGGAGGGCCGCGCAGCGGAGGTCCCGGCGGTCCCGGAGGCCCCGGTGGACCCGGCGGCCGTGGCGGACGAGGCGGCGGGCCCGGTGGTCCCGGCGGCGGACGTGGCCGCGGTGGCGGTCCCGGAGGCCGAGGTCGTGGAC
>BQJX01000084.1 GCA_021604925.1 Gemmatimonadota bacterium | reverse complement strand
CGGCACGGATTCCCGGGGGCGCCCGCTCCCCGGTGGCGTGTACTTTGCCCGGCTGGAGACGCCGTCCGGCGTGGTCACGCGGAAGATCGTTCGCGCGCGGTAGGGGGGTGGGCTAGACTGCCCGTCCGCCGTCGCCCCGACGGTCGGATCCCCTCGGGCGGAGTGGCTTCTTGACCGACGAACGACCCATCGGCGTCTTCGACTCGGGAGTCGGCGGACTCACGGTCCTCCGGGCTCTGCGGGAGGAATTGCCGGGCGAGTCGCTCCTCTACCTGGGCGACACGGCGCGTCTGCCCTACGGCACCAAGAGCCCCGACACGGTCTCGCGCTACGCCCATCAGGCCGCGGCGCATCTGATCGGGTACGGCGTCAAGCTGGTGGTGGTGGCGTGCAATACGGCGTCGGCGCTGGCGCTGGACGAGGTCCAGGCCACGCTGGGCGACCTGCCGGTCGTGGGCGTGGTGAGGCCGGGCGCCGAGGCCGCCGTGCGGGAATCCGTCACCGGTCGCATTGCGGTGATCTCCACCGAGAGCACGGCCCAGCACGGCGCGTACGACCGCGAGATCCGGGCGCGCCGCCCCGACGCGCAGGTCGCCTCGCGGGGCTGTTCGCTCTTCGTGGCGCTGGCCGAGGAGGGGTGGTCCCACGGTCCCATCGTGGAGGCGATCGCGCGCGAGTATCTGGAGCCGTTGATGGAGAGCCATCGCCCCGACTGCCTCGTGCTGGGGTGCACGCATTTCCCCGTGCTCACGGACGCCATCGCCGGCGTGGTGGGACCGGACGTCCGCATCGTGAACTCCGCGGCCACGACCGCGGCCGTCGTGCGTCGCGAACTCGAGGCGCGGGATCTGGTGCGATCCACCGCCAAGCCTTCCCTGCGTCTGCTGGCGACCGATTCGCCCGAGCGCTTCCTGCGCGTTGCGCGTCGCTTTCTCCCCGCGGAACTCTTGCCGGAGAACGTGGACCTCGTGGATCTGTCGTGAACCATCTGGCGCACGCGCTGGTGGCGCATCGCACCGGGACGTCGCTGGTGGGCAATCTCATGGGCGACTTCGTGAAGGGCTCCCCGCGCGAGCAGTACCAGGGCGAGCTGCTGGAGGGCATCCTGCTGCATCGCGCGGTGGACGCCTTCACGGACTCCCACCCCGCGTTCCTGCGATGCCGCCGCCGGTTCCGGCCACCGTACCGTCGCTGGGCGGGCGTGCTGGTGGACATCTTCTGGGATCATGTGCTGGCCCGGGAGTGGGACCGCTACGGGACCGGTTCGCTGCCGGAGTTCGCCGCCGGCGTGTACCGGGAACTGGCCGACCATCCGGACCCGCTGCCGGGGCACATGGCGGGTTTCGTGGAATACATGACGCGCCACGATCTCCTGGTCGCGTATGCTTCGCGCCAGGGAATCGCGCAGGCGCTCGGCGGCCTGTCCCGACGGGTTCGCCGCCCCAATCCGCTCGGGGAGGGGATCCTGGAACTGGACCGCATCGGAGCCGACGTGGCGGCGGACCTGGACGAGTTCCTTCCCGATCTCCTGCGGCAGGTGGCGGCGGGGCGACCGGATCCCGGCGGTGAAGACGAAGAGGAAACACGATGAGCGATCTCCTCGACTACTATCGCAAGCGCGCGGCGGAGTACGATCGCATCTACGAGAAGCCCGAACGCCAGGAGGACCTTGCCCACCTGGGCGGGTGGATCCGCGAGTGGGTGCGCGGCCGCCACGTGCTGGAACTCGCGTGCGGAACGGGATGGTGGACCCGGGTGATGGCGGAGACGGCGGCGTCCATCGTGGCCACGGATGCGAACGACGAGGTGCTCGCGATCGCGCGGACCCGGGAGTACGCGGGGCCGGTCGCCATCCGTCGCGGAGACGCGTTCGCGCCGGGAGCACTGGCGGGGGACCACGATACGGTGGTGGCGGCGTTCTGGATGTCGCACCTGCCGCTCCGCGGGATCGAGTCGTTCCTGGACGGCGTGGAGGACGCCGTGGCGCCCGGCGGCCGCGTGATCCTCCTCGACAATCGCTACGTGGAGGGAAGCAGCACTCCCATCGCGCGGCGCGACGAGGACGGGAACACCTACCAGCGGCGTCGGTTGGCCGACGGCGAGGAGTTCGAGGTGCTCAAGAACTTCTTCGGGAAGCGATCGCTCCAGGCTCGCCTGGCCGCGCCCCATCGGCGCCTCGACGTCCGCGAGTGGCCGCACTTCTGGGCGGTCTCCTATGAACTTCTTTTCCGGACCGAGGTGCCGCCCGCATGAAGCTCCTGATCGTGACGACCGGAGGGACCATCGACAAGGTCTACTTCGACGCGAAGAGCGACTACGAGATCGGGGCGTCGCAGGTTCCGGAGATCCTGGCGGAGTCGCACGCGAACCTCGAGTGCGAGGTGGTGAGCCTGTTCCGGAAGGACAGCCTGGAGCTGACCGACGAGGATCGCGCGCTCATCCGCAAGACGGTCGAGGAGCATCCGCTGGAACACGTGGTCATCACGCACGGCACGGACACCATGGTGGAGACCGCGCTGGCGCTGGGTCAGGTGTTGGGCAAGGTGGTGGTGCTCACCGGGTCGCTCTCGCCGGCGCGGTTTCGCAACAGCGACGCCGTCTTCAACGTGGGCATGGCCGTAGCCGCCGCGCAGTCGCTGCCGCCGGGAGTCTACCTGGCCATGAACGGCCGGATCTTCTCGCCCAACCACGTGCGGAAGAACCGGGAACAGAACCGGTTCGAAGAGATCCCGGGCGCGGACTGAGCGCTTCTTTGCCGCCAGGTCGGGGCTCAGATCTCGGCGGTGAGGGCATTGAGAATGTCGTGGCGACTGACCTGGCCGACCAGGCGCCCGTCGCGCATGACCGGAAAGCGCCGGAAATGGCTGTCGAGAAAGATCTGCGCAGCCGAGATCAGGTCCGTGTCTGCTTCCATGGTCTTGACGTCGGTGACCATGAAATCCCGCACCCAGCCGCCCCCATCGTGGTGGTAGCCAGCGACGAAGGCGATCCGCAGGCAGTCCTTGCGGGACAGGATGCCGACCAGGTTGTGGTCGCTGTCCACCACCGGCGCGCCTGAAATGCGTCTGTCGAGCAGCGTGCGGATGGCCTCGAAGATCGGGGTGTCGGGATGGAACGTCACCAGGTCGACGGCCATGACATCGGCGACAGTGCGTATCATCGGTTGTCCTCCGAAACGGGGAGGACCTGAAACAACGCTGCGCGACCGTCAATCCACCACATCTCTCTTCGCATCGTATTCACTCAGCCTCCGAAATCGTCGTAGAAGACGTCTTCCGGCGCCACCCCCAGCTTGTTCAACAAGGCGCGCACGGCCTCGACCATCAACGGCGGGCCACAAAGGTAGTATTCGCACTCCGCCGGCTTCGGGTGATCCCGCAGGTGGCGACGATACACTACGTCGTGGATGAACCCCGTATCACCGTCCCAGGCGTCGTCCGGGGAGGGATCGGAAAGCGCCACGTGCCAGTGGAAGTTCTTGTGTTCCCGGGCGAGACGCTCCATCTCGTCCGCGTAGTAGATGTCGATGCGTTCGCGGGCGCCATACCAGTAGCTGATCGTGCGCCCGCTGTTGCGATTCTCCAATTGGTCGAAGACGATTGCCCGCAGGGGCGCCATACCCACTCCGCCGCCGATGACGATCATCTCACGATCGCTGTCGGTGGCGAAGAAATGGCCATACGGCCCCGAGACCTCGATCGTGTCTCCGGGTTTCACACCGAACAGGTAGGACGAGACCACTCCCGGCGGCAGCTCCGGCCGACTTCCCGGCGGCAGGGCCAAGCGGATGTTGAGATTCAGAACGTCCGTGTCGTGGGGCCGGTTGGCAACCGAGTATGCCCGCGTCACTGGGATGTCACTCCGGGCGGACAGTTGCCGGAGCCCCCGCCCCCGCCACGCCTCTTCGTGCACCGGATCGACGGCGACGTCGGCGAAGTTCAGGCGGAAGGGGGGCGCCGTAACCTGCACGTAGGAACCGGCGCGGAACTGCAGCTTGTCGCCCGCCGGCAAAGCGAACACGATTTCCTTGATCAGCGGCGAGACGGTGCGGCTCGTCTTGACGGTGCACGACCAGGATTCGGCGGCAAGCAGGTCCGCACTCACGGTGACGTCCAGGTCGTTGCGCACCACCACCTGGCAGGCGAGTCGGAAGCCGGCAGCAATGTCCGATTGCGTGAGCTTGGCGCGCTCGACGGGCAGCACGTCGCCCGCACCGCCCACCGCGACCCGGCATAGGCCGCAGGTCCCGGCGCCGCTGCAGGAGTTGGGCAGATGAATGCCGCCCTGGTCCAACGCGCCCAGCAGTTTGTCGCCAAGGGCGGCGTCGATGAAGGTTTCGCGGTTGACGGAGAGGCGCACCAGCCCGTGGGGTACGAGCAGGCGTCTGGCGCCGATGACGATCAAGACAAGCACCATGACCAGTGCAGTGGAAATCAAGCTGCCAATCAGGACTACGTTCATCGCCGCGGCCTCAGAACTTCAGCCCGCCGAAGACGGCGAACCCCATGGACATCAACCCGGTCAAGACAAAGGCCAGCCCCAGGCCCCGCAGACCCTCGGGCACGCGGCTCTCGTCAATCCGCTCGCGCATCGCCGCCAGGGCCCAGATGGCCAGCGCCCAGCCGAGGCCCGAGCCGAAACCGTAGACGACGCTCTCGGCGAGATCGTAGCGCCGCTCGACCATGAACAGGCTGGCGCCGAGGATGGCGCAGTTGACGGCGATCAGAGGGAGGTAGATCCCGAGTGAGCGGTAGAGCCCGGGGAAAAAGCGGTCGAGAACCATCTCCAGAATCTGCACCGTCGCGGCGATGACGCCGATCGTGGCGATCAGCATCAGGAAACTCAGATCGAGATCGCTTCTTCCCGCCCACGCCAGAGCCCCGTCCCGCAGCAGCCAGCGGTAGATCAGATTGCAGATGGGAACGGTGATGGTCTCGACCACGATCATGGCGAGGCCGAGACCGAACGCAACCTCCAGGCGCCGGGAGACGGCGAGGAACGTACACATGCCGAGGAAGTAGGCGAGGGCCAGATTGTCGGTGAAGATGGAATGGAGCAGGAGTTCGGTCATCGGGGGGCCGCCTTGTCGCCGGGTTCATCCACGAGCACCGGTTCCACTTGTTCTCTGCGGATCGTGCGCACGCCCCAGACCAACAACGCCAACAGAAAGAACGCGCTCGGCGGCAAGGTCATCATTTCCAGGGGCGTGAACCAGCCGCCATTGTCCGCCAGGGCAAGAACGTCGGCACCCAGAAGGGTGCCCTTTCCCAGCAGTTCGCGAACGGTGCCGATGGCGACCAGGATCCAGGCGTAGCCGAGCCCGTTCCCGAGCCCGTCGAGCAGGCTCGCTCCCGGCGGGTTGTGCATGGCGAAGGCCTCGGCCCGGCCGAGCACGATGCAGTTGGTCACGATCAAACCAACGAACACGCTGAGGCGCTTGCTCATGTCGAACAGGTAGGCTTGCAACAGCTGATCGACCACGATCACCAACGAGGCGATGATGGTGATCTGCACGATCAAGCGGATGGATCTTGGAATGTGTCTGCGGATCAGGCTGATGATCCCGCTGGAAAGGGTCAATACGCAGATCAGCGCAGCGCTCATCACCAGGGATGTGGCCAGGGACGTGGTCACGGCCAGGGCCGAGCAGATTCCCAGGACGTGCAATGTCACGGGGTTGTTGACCAGAATGGGTTCGATCGCCGGCTGGAGCCGGGATTCGAGGCGCCGGTTCATGATGCCCTCTCTCGCTTCAGCCGATGGATGTACGGGCCATACCCGTCGGGACCGAACCAGAAGCGGACCAGCCGAGTGACGCCCCCGGTGGTCCGGGTAGCGCCCGATATGCCGTCCACCTCGAAGACCCCCTCGCCCCTGCCCTTGACCACTTCCAGCCGGACGACGCCGTCGGTATCGACGATTCGTTTGCCCGGCCACAGGGAGGTCCAGGCATCTTCCAGGATGCGAGTTCCGATGCCCGGCGTTTCGTCCTGTGCGTAGAAGGTCAGCGCCGCGATTGTGTTGAAGTCCCCCTTCAAGGCCAGATAGCCCTTCAAGGTCGATTGGTATCCCGTGCCGCGCACCGGCAGGATCACCAGGGTCAACGCACCCTCCTCGTAGAGTTCGTAGACAGTGGCCACGTCCTCGCGTTCGCCGATCCGGGCGATATCGCGCTCGGCGCCAAGGGGCGCTCTGGTGCCGGGATCGCGGTCGGCGTACTGGCCATCGGCGAGGGTGATCAGGCGCGGCTTGGGGACGCCGACACCGAGCGTTTCGACCAGGGTCATCAAGCTTGCCGCGCGTTCCTTCAGTCGGTTGGCGTCCGTGAGGGGTTTCAGAGCCACGGCGGTGTAGCAGACCGCCAGGGAGGAAACCAGCGCCACCAGCAATGCCACCCCGAGGGTCTTCACCGGATGGGCATTGGGCAGCGCCAGAAAGGCGCGCCACCACGAAAACGGGTGGATGGACACTCTCACCTCGGGTCGGCTTGGCTGCATTTCAGGCACGGGTGCGCCTCCAAACCGGTATCCGGTCCAGCAAGGGGGCGAACAGCCCACCGAGAAGCGCCGCGAACACCACGCCGTCGGGCTGCTCGGGATTGGTGAAGCGAATCAGGACCACCAGCGCGCCGATGATGGCCCCATGCAACCATCGCGCGCCTTGGGTCTTGGCCGAGCCCTCCGGCGCGGCCGCCAGAAACAGGATGCCGGCGGCATAGGTTCCCATCCACAGGTGCGTCCACCACGCCGGATGGCCGGTCGCCAATCCTGCCGCCACCGTTCCGAGAACCGCGCCGGCGGCGACCTGCCAGGCTAGCCCGCCGTACCACGCCAGAAGGGCTGCGCCTGGCAGGCAGGAGAGCGCGAACACGAGATCGGGTGGCTGGGAGAGCAGCCCGAGCACTTCGAAATTTCCCTTGGGGAAGGAAAACAGCGCAAAGGCCAGCGCGATGAGGGCCGGTGGCAGGATCGCCTTGCCGCCGAAGACCTCGCGCCCAAAAACGCTGCCGAAACTGATGGCCAGGACAGCCCCGCCCCACGCCACCGGCCCCGGCAGCAGGGCGACGAACAGCAGAGCGTAGGGAATCAGGCCGGGTCCGATCGGCCTCTTCGTGTGGTACGCGAACAAGGCCGCCCACCCATGGGCGATCATCAGGACCAGGGCGAAGAGCGCGAGGCGTTGACCCGCCCCGTTGCCCCCATCGGCGTGCAGGCGCACCGCCAGGATCGGCAAGAGGGCGAGGCTGCTCAGGACGTCGCCTCGGCCCGGTCGCGTCATGCTCCTCGCCTCCTGCTTCCAACGGAGATCTCTCCCTTGATCTCCCGTACAACAGGCTACTCCACGATTGTCTCTCGGCCAAGGAGCTCATCACTCGTGCGCCTCGCGCGCCGGGCCGAAATGGAAAGAGGCCGCCCCGCGAAGGGGCGACCTCTCCTGCACGCCGAGCAACGTCGCCTAGTGGGACGCGCCGGGGACCTCCTCGGACGAGCCGGTCGTCAGCTCCGGCTCCCGGTCGAGAAGGTAACGCTCCCAGAAGAGCGACTCGACGTACAGCTGCTGATCGCGATTCGACTTCTTCGCGAATCCGTGTCCTTCGTCCCTGGCGAGAAGATACCAGGCTTCCTTGCCCTTGGCGCGCACGGCCGCCACAATCTGCGAGGCCTCGGACTCCGGCACGCGCGGGTCGTTGGCGCCCTGGACCACGAGCAGCGGCGCGTTGATCCGGTCCACGTTGTTGGTGGGCGAGATCTTCTGCAGGTGCGCGCGCATGGCGGGGTCGCGCTCATCGCCGTACTCCACGCGCCGCAGATCGCGGCGGTAGTCCTTGGTGTTCTCCAGGAACGTCACAAAATTCGAGATGCCCACGCCGTCGATCCCGCAGCGCAGGCGATCGCTGTAGTGCACCAGCGACGCCAGCGCCATGTAGCCGCCGTACGAACCACCGGTGACGCCCACGCGCGTCTCGTCCAGCTTGGGGTGCTCCGCGATCCAGTCCAGCAGCGCGCCGATGTCCTTGACCGAGTCCTCGCGCAGGAATCCGTTGTCCATCTTCAGGTACGACTTCCCGAAGCCGGAGGAGCCGCGCACGTTCGGGTAGATCACCGCGCAGCCCAGCTCGTTCACCTCGTACTGGCTGGTGTAGGAGAACCACGGCCGGGCCTGCGACTCCGGACCGCCGTGGATGCGGACGACCACGGGGAACGGGCCCTCGCCGGGCGGCAGGTAGAGGTACGCCGGAACCTTGAGCCCATCGAACGACTCGAACTCGATGATCTCCGACATCACGAACGTGCGCACGTCCAGGCCGCCCACTTCGCTCTCGGTCCACCGCGTGACCTTCTTGCTGGCCACGTCGATCGTGTACACGTTGCCCGGGCTGGACGGATTCATGAGGCTCAGGCCGATCGTCTTGCCGTCGTCGCTCCAGTCCATGCCGGTCATGAAGCACGGCGGCAGCGGGTACTTCTCGTACTTGCGCGACTTGGTATCCATCACGTAGAGCTCCTGCGAGCCCCGGTTGTTCACGGTGAAGGCGAGTTTGCGTCGGTCCGGAGATGGCGAGATCCCCGCCACGTCCCACGGGATGTCGGCGGTCAGGTGCGTGACCTCGTCGGAGTCGATCTTCTTCCAGCGCAGCGTGGAG
>BQJX01000083.1 GCA_021604925.1 Gemmatimonadota bacterium | reverse complement strand
AGCGAGAACGCCACGGCGGTCTCAAGACGCGCCGGGTTCGGAAAGACGGACTCCAGCGAGGCGTCGACCGGCCTGGATGGGCGCGAGTCTACATCCGTCACCACTTCGTCCGCCCACCAGAGATCGAGCGTGTCCCGGCCGTCCGGATTCAAGGCAAGGTCCAGCGTCAACATCCGGTTCGCGATGGGCTCGAGTTCGTTGCACTTGTGCGAGAACAGGAACTCCACGTCCTGCGCCACCGGACCCCCGGCGGCCGTGGTGCACGGCAGATCGAAGAAGACCACCTGGGTCCAGGTGGAGTCACCGTCGCCATCCTCCATCGGCACGTCACAGATGGGAGCCCACTTCAGCGGCGCGGCGTTCCCGGCCACCGCGAACGAATGCGGCGGCGCATCGTGCGCCTTCATGTGGTCGCTCATCTGACCGCGGAGGTGGACCTGCTGCAGGTGGAACGTGAACACGTTGCCAATGCCGTCGTCCACGATCTCGTTGCCGGCCAGGTCGACCACCTGGATCACCTTGATCTGCTCGCACGTCCCGTATCCGTAGAACTGGCTGGGGAAGCGCACCTGCGTCCGGTCCGGCGGATACCAGAATCCCTGGAGCGGCGTGCCACCGGTGTTCGTGTCGATGTAACTCGAGTACGAGATCGCGTGGAACCAGTCGACGGGTTCGCTGAAGATGAACTCCAGGAACGCGGTCTCCTCCGGGTCCGACACGTTGTACACCACCCGGGCCGCGGCGATCGTGGGCGGGATCGTGTCCGCGGCCGCGGAAACTGCGAGATCGGCTTCCGCGCGTGCGACACCGGACGCGGCGCAAAGGGCCGCCCCGAGAACGATCCACCTCATCTTGGGACTCCGGGATGTGGGAGCAGGGGGGGCGTTGAGAATACCAGATCGGCGGGGCGAGCGCCCGCGAAGGCCCCCCAGGGGTGCACGCCCGTCGCACCTCGAGGGCGGCCCGATCCCCGCGGTCGCCGAATGTGTGAATCCGCGCCGCCTCGCTCGTTCTCCAGGTTAGAACCCCGCGGCCGGCGAGGTGTCGCGGCCGGGGCGACCACCAGGGCCCCCAATGGGGCGGATACTCAAAGGAGAACGTCATGAAGCGATTCTGGATTCCGGGCCTCGTGGCCCTCTTGGCGCTGACCACTGGTTGCAACGGCGGAAGCTCCCCCACCGGCCCTACCGGGGGCACCGGGATGGGAACCCTGACGGCCACCGTGGATGGCGTGGACTGGACGGCGCCGATCGTCTCCGCCGTTCACATGAGCGGAGCGGTCGTGATCACGGGGGCGGATGCGTCCGTGCTGTCCGTCCAGATCCAGTTCCTCGACACGGACAGCGGCACCATCGCCGTCAGTCCGTCCACGCCGGCCTCCGGCACCGTTCAGCAGACCGGCGACATCTGGTCTACCAGCGCCAGCGGCGGCACGGGCGCCATCGAACTGCTGGAGTTCACCGCCACCGGGGCCCGGGGGACCTTCTCGTTCACGACCGGCACCCACAACTCCGCCTCACCGACCGAGCGCCTGGTCACGAACGGGACGTTCCATGTGACGTTCTAGAGGGTGCGGGAGCCTGGCGAACCCCGCCGCGCTTCCGGTTGAACCGGAACCATCGCCTGTGCCAAACTCATTGTCAGGTCGCAGGCTCAAGGCCTGCACCCGATCGGCACGCTGGGTCCGGCACCGTCGGTCCAGTCTACTCAGCTCCCTGCTCCCCCCGACTGGAGAAGACGCCATGCCCCTGCGCGCTCCCGGCCTTCGAGCCCTCGCCGCCATTCCGATCGCGATCCTCGCCCTCGCTCACACTGCCCTGGCCGGCCCGCCGGGCGCAGTCGGCGATGCCTACGTGACCAGTGACGTGGACAACCAGACCCAGCAGTACGACGCAACGACCGGCGCCCTCGTTGCCACGTTCATCACGCCCGCCGCAGCGTCCGGTCAGATGGCCATCCACTTCGGCGAGTCGAACAACCGCGTGCTGGTCGGCAGCGTTTCCGGCGGGGTCGAGGAGTTCAACGCCACGACGGGCGCCTACATCAAGACGTACAACGCGGGCGGCGGCCTGCAGTGGGCGGGGCTGTACGCGCCGAGCGGCAATGTATACATCGGGGACCACGCCACGAACGACGTGCGCGAGTACGACGCCGTGACCGGTGCGATGGTCGGTGTGCTCACCGCCTGTGCGGCCCCCGCGGACATGCTGATCGGTCCGAACGGGAACCTCTTCATCTGCTCGTACACCGGCGGGTTCGTGATGGAAGTGGACGCCGTCACCGGTGCCTTCGTCGATCAGTGGTCGCAGGCGCCCGGCGACCGGACGAACGACATCGCGTTCCTTCCGGGCGGCGACATCCTGGTGACCGTGATGCAGACGAACGTGGTCTACCGCTACGACTCCGGCAAGAACCTCCTCGGCAGCTTTGCCGGCACCGCGTGGGGCCGCACGCACGGAATCGACATCGGCCCCGCCGACGGCAACATCTACGTCGTGGACGGCATCACCGCGCAGGTGCACGTGTTCGATCCGGTAACATTCGTCGAACTGAACGCCGCCTTCCTGATCCCCACCACGGGGGCGAAGCTGGTGGACATCGCGTTCAAACCGGAGCCGGGCCCGGTGTCGCTCGAATCCCGCAGTTGGGGCTCGATCAAGGCGCTGCACCGGTAGGACGCCGGGCTGGGGGCGTTGCGGGTCACGTCGACTCGCCGTTGCAATGAGCCTGGCAGCGGCACATACTGGAATCCAGGGACACCTTCCAGAGGCACCTACCTGGGGGAAGCCAGTGATCCGTCCAGCGATCATCGTGGCCCTGATTCTGAGCGCTGCCCTTTGCGCGCTGACTGCCCGTGCGCAGTGCATCGACTACGAGAACTACTTGCATTGGGCCGGACACCTCCACATCCATGGCACTACCGTTCAGGTGTCAGTGTCGGGGAACTACGCCTACGTCGTAACCAGCACGTCGGGGTTTTACATCGTGGACGCCACCGATCCGACCACGCTCTCGATCGTGGGGAACGTCGACATCCCAGAAGCCCGTAGCGCGGTGGTCTCGGGGAACTACGCCTACGTCGCAGCCCATGGGTCGGGATTTCACGTCGTGGACGTCTCCAACCCCGCCTTGCCACAGGTCGTGGGGAGCGTTGTCGCGCTGGGAGGCGGTGGTGTCGCGTTGTCGGGGAGCTACGCCTACGTCGCGGCGCGTGACTCGGGGCTCTTTGTTGTGGACGTGTCAGACCCGGCCTCACCGCAGATCGTAAGAAGCGTCTCCGCACCGAATCAGTTTGAGCATGGGGTGGACGTTGCGATATGGGGGAGCTTTGCCTACCTGACAACAGAACGGGGGCCCCCGGAAGGGAGACTCCATGTGGTGGACATCTCCAGTCCGACCGCGGCATCCATCGTGGGAACTGCCGACATGCCGGAACGGGCCTGGGGCGTAGCAGTCTCGGGGATCCACGCCTACGTTGCGGTCGGGACGTCGGGGCTTCAAGTGGTGGACGTCTCGGTGCCGTCATCCCCACAGGTCGTCACATCCCTCAACGCATCCCGGGCCGTGGATGTGGCGGTGTCGGGCAAGTACCTCTACGTCGCTGACCAGTCTTCGGGTGTTCATGTCGTGGACATCACCAACCCGACCACACTTGAGGTCACGGCACGCGTCGCTGCGAGCTCCGTCGTCGGCGTGGCGGTGTCGGGAGCTTATGCCTACCTCGCGGGGGGCTTTGCCGGTGTTGGCGTTGTGGACATGTCCAACCTCAGCTCCGCCCCGATCGTGGGAAGCGTCGACACACCGCAAGCCAATGCTGTCGCTTTGGCGGGGACCTACGCCTACGTTGCGAGCGGCGAGTCGGGGCTTCAGGTGGTGGACATCTCCACCCCGGCCTCACCGCAGGTCGTGGGAGGCGTCGACACGCCGGACTTGGCCTTCGACGTGGCTGTGTCGGGGGGCTACGCCTATGTCGCGGATTGGCGGTCGGGCCTTCAGGTCGTGGACGTGTTCGACCCGGCCTCTCCACAGGTCGTGGGGAACGTTGGCACACTGGAGTTCGCGCAGGGGGTCGCAGTGTCGGGGAGCTATGCCTACGTCGCCGACCGTGAGGCGGGGCTTCAGGTCGTGGACATCGCCAACCCGGCTCTCCCGAACGTCGTGGGAGGCGTCGGCACGATTGGCATCGCATACGCCGTAGCAGTAGAGGGGCAGTTCGCCCACGTGGCCGCTACCCTGCTGCACGGGTCCGCAGGTAGCTCCGGGAGACTCCAGGTGGTGGACATCTCGAATCCGACCTCCCCACAGCACGTGGGAGTTGTCGACACGGGACTCTCGGCCGTAGATGTCGTGGTGTCGGGGGCGTACGCATACGTAGTCCAGACGCTATCGGGACAGCTGGCCAGCTCCAGGCTCTACGTGGTGGACATCTCCGACGTGGCCTCCCCGCACGTGTTGGGAAGTGTCGCCGCACCGGGCCGTGCCGCCGGCGTCGCGGTCTCGGGGAGCTACGCCTATCTAGCGGACGGGGCCTCGGGTCTTCAAATAGTGGACCTCTCGGACCCGGCGTTTCCATCGATCGTAGGAAACGCCTCGGACTTGGCCCTTGATGTAGCAGTGTCTGGTCAACACCTCTACGTTGTAGGCGCTGGAGGTGGGAGTTCCGCGTTTGTGATCCTCGCTGCCCAGTGCGTGAATCCTGTCCCGGTTCTCCTCTCTGGACTCATTGCGGAGGTCCGCGATCGGGCCGTCGAACTCTCCTGGTTCACGTCCTTCGAGTACCTCCACGAAGGTTTCAACGTCTACCGGAGCGCAGCACTCGAGTCCGGATACGCGATGATCAACGATCGATTGCTCCGCGGACGCAGCCCCTACTCGTACCTGGATGCGACCGTTCAACCGTTGGGCACCTACTTCTACAAGGTCGGGTCGGTGGACTGGGAAGGCAACGAGCTGCTCTACGCCGCGGCGCCCATCACGACGCCTCCCTGGACTCCATTCCGAACCGGGCTGGCGGTGGGATCACCGAATCCGTTTCAGAGAGAGACGACGCTGGAGTTCACTCTTCCCGTCGCCCAGGAGGCGAAGCTCGCGGTGTATGACATCGCCGGCCGACTCGTCCGCGTCATCGTTCGGGACACGTTCCTCGACGGCGAGCACACGGCGACCTGGGACGCGCGCGATGACCGAGGACTGCGAGTGGGCAGCGGGACCTACTTCGTGCAGCTTCAAACCGGTGGGGAAACCCGAACGAAGAAGGTGGTCTTCCTCGGAGGACGCTAGTTCAGTCCGCGAGACCGTCCACTCGCGGTCCCTTCCCGGAACCGCTATCCTCCCTGCATGAGCCAACCCTCCGACACCTCTGCCCGGGCCGACGCCGGAACTTCCCGGCAAGCCGCGGGCCAGCGCCTCCGTTCCAGGACCGCACTGGCCCTCGCGGCTGCCGTGGCGCTTCTCCTCGTCGGCCTCTCGTTCGGACGCGCCGACTGGCGGTGGATGCCGGTGGCCCTGATCGCGGCCTGGGGGCTCCAGCGCTGGCTCACCCGCCGCGACCGGCGGCGAGCGGCGATCCGGCGCCAGCCCTTCCCCGCCGAGTGGGAGAAGGTGCTCCGCGACGAGGTCGCGCTGTTCAGCGCGCTCGACGAGGGCGAGAAACAGCGATTCCGCGAAGAGCTCCAGATCTTCATCGCCGAGAAGCGCATCACCGGGATCCAGACCGACGTGGACGAGACCACGCGCGTTCTCGCCGCGGCCAGTGCCGTCATTCCGATCTTCGGGTTTCCGGAATGGGAGTGGGATCAGATCAGCGAGATCCTGATCTACCCGAGCATGTTCGACGACAGTTTCGAGATGGGGAGTGGTGACGCGCAGCGCACGCTGGGCATGGTGGGAACCGGGTCGATGAACCGGATGATGATCCTCTCCAAGCCGGCGCTGCACCACGGATTCCGGGACACGCGCGACCGGCGCAACGTGGGCGTCCACGAGTTCGCGCATCTCATCGACAAGTCGGACGGCGTCATCGACGGCATTCCCGGAGTGGGGCTCCAGCAGCAAGCCATCGGCCCGTGGGTGGAGCTCATGCGCCGCAAGATGGCGGAGATCGCGGGCGGGAAGTCCGACATCGACGCCTACGCATTGACGAACGACGCGGAATTCTTCGCCGTCGTCACGGAGTACTTCTTCGAGAAGCCCGGACGGATGAAGCGCCAGCACCCCCAGCTGTACGCCATGCTGGCCGGCGTCTTCCGGCAGGACATGCTGTCGCGAGTGGGCGACATGGTGGCCGGGCGGTCGCGGCCGAAGCTGGGACGCAACTCGCCCTGTCCGTGCGGGAGCGGACGCAAGTTCAAGAAGTGCTGCCTGGACCGAAACTAGGCGACTACCCGACTAACCAACTGTGCCACAACATCTTGCGGAACATCCCTACCCGCCTTCAGATCGTGTCCCCGCGCTGCCACAGATGGCCGCAGCCCCGCGGGACAGCCGGGGTAGTTCGATCACTGGGTAACCGCTACAGTCTTCCTCTTGTCCTGTTGCTCCCCTCTTGAATGGAAAGGACCCCTCCCCCTTGATCGGCAAGACCCTTGCCCACTACACAATCGTCTCCAAGATCGGTGCCGGCGGCATGGGCGAGGTGTACCGCGCCACGGACTCCCGGCTCGGCCGCGACGTCGCTCTCAAGGTGCTCCCGGTCGACGTCGCCGCCAATCCCGAGCGTCTCGCACGCTTCGAGCAGGAGGCCCGCACCGTCGCGAGCCTGAACCACCCGAACATCGTCGTGATCCACGCGATCGAGGACGAAGGTGACAAGCGCTTCCTCACCATGGAACTCGTCGAGGGGCAGGGCCTCGAGACGCTCGTCACCCCGGGGGGACTCCCCATCGAACGGGTGATGGAACTGGGCACGGGGATCGCCGCGGCGCTCACGGCGGCGCACGAGAAGGGAGTCGTTCACCGCGATCTGAAGCCGGCGAACGTGATGCTGACCCGGGACGGCCACGTGAAAGTGCTCGACTTCGGGCTCGCCAAGCTCGCGGCTCCGGAGAGCGCTCCCGGTTCGCAGGACACGTCACTGGACGAGACCATCGCGACCCCGCTCTCGTCCGAGGGCCAGATCGTGGGCACGCTGCCGTACATGGCCCCGGAACAGGTGCGCGGCGAGCCCGTCGATGCCCGCACCGACCTGTTCGCCCTGGGCGTCCTGCTCTACGAGCTTGCCAGCGGGCAGCGTCCGTTCCAGGGATCGACCGTCGGCGTGATCAGTAGCGCGATTCTCCGGGACCCGCCCGCGCCCCTGGCGAGCCTGCGACCCGACATCCCGTCCGACCTCGAGCGTGTCATCGGTCGGTGCCTCGAAAAGCTTCCCGCCGACCGCTTCCCGACGGCCCGGGACCTGCTCGACGGGCTCCAGGGCGTTCGGAGGCAGCGCGAAGACACGACCACCATCCTCGTGGCGCCGCCCGTCGCTTCCACCCCGCTCCTCGGACGGGAGGAGCTGCTGCAAACCGCGGCGACAAGCCTGCGGGACGGGGCGCGGCTGCTCACGCTCACGGGCTACGGCGGAACGGGCAAGACGCGCTTCTCGATCGAACTGTTCAACCGCCTGTCGCGCGACTACGCCGGCGGTGCCGCATTCCTCTCGCTCGCCTCGGTGACCGCCCCGAACGACGTGCTTCCCGCCATCGCGACCGGGCTCTCGATCCCGGAAGCCCACGGACGGTCCGCGCTCGAAGCGCTGTGCACCGTGATCGGCGAACGAAGCGTGCTGCTGGTGCTCGACAATCTCGAGCAGGTGATCGCAGCGGCCGAGGACATTGCCGCACTGCTCTCGCGCTGTCCCGCGCTGCAATGCATCGCCACGAGCCGCGCGCCACTCAAGGTCGGCGCGGAGACCGAGTTCAGCCTGCCGCCGCTCGACTTCCCCGTGGCCTCCGTCACGTCGGCCGTGGACCTGCGCCGCTTCCCCGCGGTCGAGCTCTTTGTCCAGCGAGCCGCGAAGGTCAAACCGGGATTCGCGATCACCGACACGAACGCCGCCGCGATCGGCACGATCTGCCGCCGGCTCGACGGCCTGCCGCTCGCATTGGAACTCGCCGCCGCCCGGACCCGCATCCTGGAGCCCTCCGCACTTCTGAACCGGCTCGACCACGCCCTGGACCTGTTGACCTCGGGCGATCGCGACCTGCCAACGCGACAACGCACGCTGCGCGCGACCATCAGCTGGAGCTACTCGCTGCTCGATGCGTCGGAGCAGCAGTTGCTGCGCCGGCTGTCCGTCTTCCACGAGGGCTGGACGCTCGAGGCCATGGAGCGGATCTGCTACGACGATGAGAACCGCCATCGCGCGCTGGACGAGCTCGGATCGCTCGTCGAGAAGGGCCTGGTGCGCGTCCTGGACGGCGGCGAACGGTACTCCCTGCTGGAGACCATTCGGGCCTTCTCCGCCGAGCAGCTCCACGCGGGCGGCGAGGTGGAGACGGTGCGGGACGCCCATGCCGCCTCCTTCCTGCGGTTCGCCGAACAAGTGGCCAAGGACCTGCGCACGACGGAGCAGCTGGACGCCATGCGGCGGGCCCACGCGGACAACGCGAACCTGCACGCGGCGCGCCGATGGATGACTTCGGCCGCCCAGGCCGGCGACGAGGAGGCGCTGGAGAACGGCCTCTT
>BQJX01000082.1 GCA_021604925.1 Gemmatimonadota bacterium | reverse complement strand
GACGGCGCGCGTGGGCCCTCCAGAGCGCCTGCCCCCGCGATTCCGGCCGTGGTAGGATGGACGGCGAAACGTCCACCGCCCCGGGGGAGAGATGCCGACTCACCGAAGCACCGCTCGACGCCACTGGTCCCGCGCCCTGTGCGTTCTGCCGTCCGTCCTGGCCCTGCTGGCGATCCTGTCCGTCCCGGCCCTGGCCGAGCGCGACCCGGATGACCTCGAGGAACTGATCCCGCACCACGAGACCCAACTGGAACGCGATCGATTGGGCGCCCGCGGTCAGGCCCCCACCGACGCGAGCCGGATCCTGGCCGATTCGCCGCCTCTCGCGCCGATCCGCAACTGCGCGGAGTGGGAGCCGGTGACCGGCGTGCTGATCCGGTACCCGCTGGGCCTTCCCTACGAGTTGATCCGCGACTTCGACGACCACGTGACGATCCACACGATCGTGTCGTCCGGGAACCACGCGGCGGCCATCTCCAACTTCGTCGCCAACGGCGTGGACACGAGTCGCGTGCAGTGGCTCGTGCGACCGACCGACTCCATCTGGACCCGCGACTACGGTCCGTGGTTCGTGTTCGACGGCGGGGGCGATCTCACGATCATCGACCATGTCTACAATCGTCCGTTCCGTCCCAATGACAACCAGGTTCCCGGCGCGTTCGGATTGCAGCAGGGGATTCCCGTGGTCGGCCATGACATGTGGCATACGGGCGGCAACTACATGACGGACGGCGCCCTCTTTTCGATGTCCACGGACCTGGCGTACAACGAAGCGCTCTCGGAGAACGGGATGACTCCGAGCCAGGTCGACGCGCTGATGTCCGACTACTACGGAGTTGCCCAGTACAACGTGGTCACGGACATCTCCCTGAGCGGCATTCACCACATCGACACGTGGGCCAAGTTCCTGGACGAGGACACCGTGCTGATCAAGCGGGTGGGAGTGAACCAGCTGACCTACGGGGCGCTCGAGGATCGTGCCACGTTGATCGGTTCGCTCACGGCGTCTACCGGGGAGCCGTACGACGTGCATCGCGTGTTCTGCCACTCGATCGGCACGAACAAGCCCGCGTCCTACACGAACAGCCTGTTCCTGAACGAGCGCATCTACGTACCCACGTTCAACCACGCCACCCGCGATTCGAACGCACTCAACGCGTACCGGGCCGCCGCCCCCGGGTACGACGTGCGCGGCTACCCCTACGGCGGATGGTTGACCGACGACGCGCTGCACTGTCGCACCAAGGGCATCCTGGATGCCGGGATGCTGCGGGTGGCGCATGTGCCGATCCGCGCGGATGTGGAGGGACCGGTGCTGATCGAGGCGCTGGTGGACGACCGCAGTGAGACGGGAATCACGGCGGTGGATCTCCGGTACCGGGCGGATGGCGGTGCCTGGACCACGGTCGCGATGACCAGTGCCGGCGGCGATGACTGGGAGGGCGCGATCCCGGGAGTGGTCGTGGACACGAACATCGACTACTACGTTCTGGCTGCCGACGCCTCGGGGCGGGAGGAAGGACACCCGCGGGTGGCTCCGGCGGCCTGGCACTCGTTCACGATGCTGGCCTCGGCCACCGATGCGCCCACACTCCGAGCCGGGGCGGCGGAGCCGCGAGCCTTCCCCAACCCGTTCCGCGACCGGGTCCAGTTCTCGTTCGAACTGCGCTCGCCCGACTCCATAGAGCTCGCCGTGTACGACGTGGCCGGTCGGCACGTGCGAGATCTTGCCCAAGGTCCACGAGCGGCCGGCCCTCACCAGATCGCCTGGGACGGCCGCGATGCATCGGGCCGCCGAGTTCCGGCCGGCGTCTACTACTTCCGGCTGCGTGGGCTGGGGATTCAGCATTCCCGCCCGGTGGTGATCACGCGCTAGGTGCGAAGTAGGGGAGACCAAGAATGTGGATTCGGTACCTGATCTATGCCCTCTTCCTGCTGTCCGGAAGCACCGGTCTGGTATACGAGGTCCTGTGGCACCGCGAACTGACCCTGGTCTTCGGCAGCACCATCTACGCGGCCACCACCATCCTCACGGTGTTCTTCACGGGCCTGGCTCTGGGCGCCTTCCTGATCGGCCGCGCCATGGATCGGGGGATCCATCCGCTCGCGACGTACGGAATCCTGGAAGTGGCGATCGGTCTGTTCGGCATTTGCAGTCCGCTGTTGTTCAACGGAATTGACCGCGTCTACCTGCTGCTTCTCCCGCACGTCGATACCGGCCTCATCGGTCTGACGGCGGTGCGGTTCGTCCTGGCCTATCTGGCCCTGCTTCTCCCCACGACCCTGATGGGCGCCACGTTGCCGGTGCTGGTCAAGCTGGTCTCGGAGGCGGACAGCGCGGTGTCCTCGAACGCGGGGCGGCTCTACGGCCTGAACACCTCGGGCGCCGCCTTGGGTGCGTTCCTGGCGGCGATCGTTCTCATTCCGCTGGTCGGAGGCGTCCATGAGAGCCTCTATCTCACCGGGGCCGTCAATCTCCTGATCGGGGGGACGGCGCTTCTTCTGCTCCGGCGGCACGGCTTCGTTCCCGCGGCATCGCCGAAGCGGGAGCATCAGCACACGTCCATTCAGAAGTGGGTGCTGGCGTTCTTCTGCGTGGCCGGCTTTCTCTCGATGGCGTACCAGGTCGCCTGGATTCGCGTGCTCTTCCAGGTGACCGGGTCCACGATCTACGCGTTCGGCCTCATCCTGTCGATCTTCATTGTGGGGGTGGGGCTGGGCAGCGAGCTGGCCACCCGGTTCCTGGGGCGAATCCGGTCGGCGATCGCGGCGCTCATCGCCGTGGAGGTGGCCGCCTCCCTCTATACACTGTTCCTGGCCAACTACTACGACCATCTGCCGGTGCTGTTCACGCGCCTGGCCACGGAGTACGGACTCACCGAGTTCGGCGGCTACTTCGTCATCAAGATGATCATCATCTCGATTGTGATGTTCTTCCCGACCCTCATGTTCGGCGCGGCGTTTCCCTTTGTGGCGGCCGTCTACGCTCGAAGTACGTCGAGTTCCGGCGGAGATGTGGGGTCCGTCTACGCCCTGAATACGGTGGGCGGCGTCCTGGGGTCCTTCCTGGGCGGGTTCGTTCTGCTGCCGCGCTTCGGGGCCCAGAACACGATCATCGCCATGAGCGTGGGCGGACTGGTGCTGTCGGTGGCCCTCACGTTCCTGCTCGCCGGGAGAACGCTGAGAGTCGCGGTGGCTTCGGTGTGCCTGGGCAGCGTGGCGCTGTTCGCGCTTGTCCATGAAGCGTGGGATGTGCGCTTGATGGACAGCGCTCCCTACATCACGCACTACGAAAGCGCCGAGGCCCAGCTCGACTACCAGGACAACGCCGGGCTGATGTACTACCAGGAAGGCGTGAATGTGAACGTCTCGGTGTACGGGCATCGAGAGGCGAAGCAGATCAATATCAACGGCAAGCCGATGGCGACCGTGATGCTCACCGACGTGGCCAACCAGTATCTCCTGGGTCACATCCCCATGCTCCTGCACCCGGCCCCCAAACAGTCCGTGGTCATTGGTCTCGGGGCGGGGATGACGTTCAGCGCGCTGGTCCGCCACGGGCAGCCCGCCGACTGCGTGGAGATCTCACCCGAGGTGGTGCCGGGGACGCGGCTGTTCGCCAGGCAGAACCACTCGGTCCTGGACCAGCCCAACGCGCAGCTGATCTTCAACGACGGCCGCAACTACCTCAAGACCACGCGGAAGAAGTATGACGTGATCACCGAGGACCCGTTGGACCCGTTCTTCATGGGCTCCGGGTATCTGTACAACGTGGAGCACTTCCAGAACGCCCAGCGGGCGCTGAATCCGGGCGGAGTCATGTGCCAGTACCTCCCGCTCTACCAGGTGGGACTGGAAGAGGCCAAGATCATCATCAAGACGTTTCATGCGGTCTTTCCGTACGTCACGGCGTGGTTCTCCTACAACGACATGTTGCTGATCGGTTCGGAAGAACCCGTGAGAATCGATCTGGAGGAGCTGAAGCGTCGGGTCGTGCAGCCGAACATCGCCGAGGATCTCAGGGCGATCGGAATCGACAATGCCTACGACTTCCTGTCGAACTTCCTGTTCGATGAGACAAGCATCCCCGAGATCACGCGGGGCGTTCCCCTGAACACGGACAACTACCCGATCATCGAGTACATGACGCCGAGGGCGTTGTTCCGGAACACGGTCAAGGAGAACGTCTCGTACTTCCTGACGGAGCGGGAGCCTGACGCTCGGGAATGTCTCCAGCTCATCGCGGCTGAGCAGAGGCCGGACGCGGAAGAGGTTCTCACGAAGTACTACCGGGCCAAGACCAGCATCATCGCGGCTCACTTGAACTCGTTGGACGGAGACTACCGCCAGATGCTGGAGGACATCGCAAGGGCTATCGAGGTGGCCAGGCCGCACTCCTTCGGCACGTACTACATCGCGGACGCCTACAGCCAGGTGGGTCGCATGCTGCTGGTGCAAGGGGAGCGCGAACGGGCGATGGGATTCCTGGAGAAGGCGTTGGGGTACCGGGATGACGAGATCGAGATGATGAACCTGTACGCCGAAGAGCTGTTGAGGGATGGAAAGAGGAAGCGCGCGCTGGAGTGGTTCCGGAGGTCACTGGAGGTGGAGCCGGCGCAGACGAAGGCCAGGTACTACCTGGCCCAGACGTTCCGGAACCGCTCGGAGTACGACGAAGCGAGAGACATGATTGATGGGGGGCTGAGGGTGGAGCCGAACGATGTGGATCTACTGGTGGAGAAGGCATACCTGGAGGTGGTGGTCGGCAACCGGACTACGGGTATGGAACTGATCGATCGCGCACTTCGGCTCGAGCCGGACAACCGACGAGCCCTGGGCCTCAAGGAGCGAGGCTTCCGCTAGACCACGGCTGGCCTCTCGCCGATCGGCCCTGCGGCGCCATGGGCCCGTCCATCGTGAGATTGGCGGCGCTTGCCCCGGACCGCGAATCAGCGCAGTACGGTGACCTTGCGGCTCGTGAACCGGCCGTCTTCCTGAGCCGTGACCAGGTAGACGCCCGCCGGTACCGGCCTGCCGGACGCGTCGCGGGTATCCCAGGTGGCGACACCGGAGGTCGTGTCCATCACCCGAACCACGCGCCCGGCCACGTCATGGATGCGAAACGACGTCGGCGTCTCCGCGTGGGAACCGAGGGAGATGAGAGTCCGCCCGCGGGACGGGTTCGGGAAGACGAGGATTCCCTCGGTCCAAGCCACGCTTGGTGCCGCCGTTGCGGAGCCGAGCTGGAACTCCATTTCCCACTCGCCGGACGCCCCGACCAGGAGGTTGGGCGGCAACTCCTGGGCGTTGCCGGCCGCGCTCACCGTCACCAGATAGGAACCCGGCGCGAGCGTGCCCGACGCACTGACGGGCACCGTGGTGCCGGGCGAGGCGTGGACATCCACGATCGCTCCGCCCGGGCCGAACAGGGCCATCTGCGTGGACGTCCCGCCGCCGCCGCTGGTGAGCTGCCCGGTCAGCGAGTAGGGGGTGGGCGCGTCGATGTCGAAGTAGCCGTTGAACAGGCTTCGCCCGAAGACGTCGGCGAATCCGTCGGGGTCGGTCACGGCGGTCGTCGTCTGGAAGCCACCGGAGCCCGTGAGTCCGGTGGATGAGAGGGTGGAGTTCTGATCCGCCATCGAGGTGCCGGCCACGCCGGCCACGGTGGTGTCCACCGATACCGCCGCCGCGAAGAGGCCACTCACCTCGCTCGTCTGCGAATCGACCTGAATGGCGAACTCGGCGGGGGTCGAGACGATCGACTCGCCGCCGACGAGACGCGTCGTCAGCGTCCACTGGACGGCGGCGTCCGCGTTGGCGAACGAAAGCAGCAGGGCGACCAGAAACCCGACGGCAGGAAGCAGTGACGTTTGCATTCGATCTCTCCCGGAAGGCGGTGGGGGAGACAGGGGTGCGCCGGACAATAGCAGCTGGGCGGGCGCGGAGCACGGACTCTTCGGTCGGCCGCTCGCGCCCGCGCAACCTTGCCTACCGGCGCAGCAACGCCTTCCGGGCCTCCGTGGGCTTCCCGTCGATGGTCATCCGGTAGAAGTAGACCCCGGACGATACCTTCCCGCCGAGGAGGTCGTCGCCGTTCCAGGAGACGGCGTGACGACCCGCGGGCAGTTCCCCGGCGTGCAGCCGGCGGACGACGCGCCCGGAAACGTCGATCACGTGGACCTCGGCGTAGCCGCGGCGGGCCATCGCGAACGGGATCTCTGTTCGCGATACGAACGGGTTGGGCGTGTTCTGAAAGAGCTGCGAACCCGGGAAGGAGCTCGCGATCGGCGAGTCCACCGCGCCGGGTGAAATGCGAAGGATACGGTTCAGCGGATAGTCCGATGCGTACAGCGCGCCGTCCGGACCGAAGGCGAGTCCGGTGATCGCGTTCGCACCCACCGAGAATCCGGTGCCCATCACCGACTGGACGCCGCTCGGGTCGATGCGCAGGAGAGTCCCGTTGGCGATGGTGTACAGGTCGGTGCCCCAAACTCCACCCGGGCCAAACTCCAGGTCCACACCTCCGAACAGCCCGGTCGCGAACGAACTGTTCAGCAGCGTGCCGGCGGAGTCGTAGGAGCGTACGGTTCCGTCGACTGTCCACACGTAGATGTCATCGGCGGAGTTGATCGCCAGGGCGGACGGCTGAGCGGGCAGGGCGACCAGCGTCGCCGGATCCCCGCCCGTGCTCGCGTGCACCGCGTCCGTGTAGTAGTCGACGAAGAGCAGGCGGCCCTGCCCGTCGTACTCGAAGTCCTGTGGATTCTCGAAGCTGCGGTTGGGCCCCCAGAGCGCTTGCCCCACCTGGTCGGTCCGAATGTGCCGAACGTATCCCAGGCCCACTCCCCACACTCCGCCCGCGAACACCGCTCCCGGCGTGGCGGGCACGAGGCCGGCCGGGTCGTGGGCGATGACGGCGTCCGGGTCCCGAAGGGGCGGTCCGTAGGCTGCGGGGATCCCGCCCGGCTCGACCCGGGTGATGCTGCCCGAATCCGGGTAGACCACGTCGGATCCGACGAAGAGATTGCCGACGGCGTCGAACGACAGGCGCATGGGCAGGTCGACCGGGGCGTACTCTTCCACGGTGAAGCCGGGGACACTGGGATCGGCGAGTCCCGGGCCCGGAGCGGCCAGGACGGCCCCGGCGAGGAGCAGGGGCGCGATTCTATGGGCGAGCTGGTTCCGATGGGCGTGCATGGCGTCCTCCACGGGTGGGGCCGGCCCCCACGGACCGGCACTACCCTGGGAAACGCGGGATGGGACGCCCATGGGACACGCCGCCTATCCCTCCGGCTGATTGACCTTCAGCTCCTTCACCTGGATGGTCATGGTCATCTTGCCGCCTTCGGTCATCTTCTCGAAGTCCGGCATCTTGCTCTTCATCATCTGCTCCATCATCCGGCGCTGGTCTTCCGGCATCTGCGCCATCTCGGCCTTCATCTTCTCCATGGCCTCGCGCATCTCCGCCATCTGGGGAGACGCCTTGCCCTCCGGCTCGCCCAGGCTCATCTGCGTCCGGAACGGGTGCAGCCAGCCGTCGACCTCGCGATAGTCGGTGAGCTGCATTTCCATCGTGATGGGCGACTTCACGCCGTCGGCGTTGGTCTCGCCGTTCATCTGCATCCGACGCAGCACGAAGCTCTTCTTGTCGATGCACAGTTCGCCGTCGGACGCCTCGAAATCCTCGGAGCCCTCGGCACCCATGTCCAGCCCGCCCAGGTCCTTCACGTGCACCACCCAACAGGCATGTCCGTCGACGTCCTGGGAGCCCTTGAGCGTGGAGCTCTTGGCCATCTCGTTGAGGCTGCGATACATGGAGTGGAAGTCACTGCCCTGGCCCGGTCCGGCCGCGACGAGCGCGGGATGCCCGTCCACGACTTCCTTGCGAAGGTGGGTGGTGGTCTCCATGCCCAGGACATCCTGCACGATCGTGACGCTCTCGATGGAGGCCAGGCGGCGCTCGTAGTGCTCGGTGACCTTCTTGAAAATCGACTCGGGGTTCTCGGCAAAGGCGGGGACTGCGGTGATCGCCAGAAGCGCCAGGCACAGGGGCGCGGTCGTTCGATGGGTTCTCTTCATTGGGTCCTCCAGGGTTGACCTGGATTCTAGCCCAGGAACGGCGTTCTGACATCCCTCCGGATGCGGTCGCGGGGCCCGGGTTGCGCCCGGAGACGGGGCCCATAGGGACTGGGGAGGCGCAGTGCGCCCCCCCAGCGTTGGGGTCCGTCCATGCAGGGCTTCCGAATCAGATGCCGGTTCCGCTCAGCGGAACATGCAGCACCGGCGCGTTGTTCGCGTTGCTCTGGATGGTGCACGTGCCGTTGTACGACACGGTAGCCGTCGGCGCGAACGCGATGTCGATCCGGCGCGACTCGCCGGGTTGCAACGTGAACGAGGTGACCGCCTCGCTGAACGGCGCCTTCGTCTTGACCGCGCTCACGACGAGCGGGGAATCCGCGGAGTCGTTGGTCACAACGATGCTCTCGGTGGCCACCGCGTAGACCGGAACGTTGCCGAAGCTCACGGACGTCGGGGTGACCGAGATGAGCGGAAGCTGGAGGCCCTGAGCGTCGGCGCCTCCAGCCGACAGCGACAGGGCGAGGATTGCAAGTACGAAGCCGACCTTGAATGCTTTCATTGAATCTCCTCCGGAAGTGGACAGGCTGCTCCCGCGAGGGCCAGGCGACGGCCGACCCTCCGGGGCAGCTTCTTTGCAACCAGCGCGGGTCTTGGGAGACGGTCGCGCTTGCAATGTCGACATCCGGAGGCGCGTTGATTCAATTGGATG
>BQJX01000081.1 GCA_021604925.1 Gemmatimonadota bacterium | reverse complement strand
CAGGCGCCCGCGCCCGAGCGGCGCGCCTTCCCCTTCCGTCCCCGGCAGGAGACCGTCGTGCGACCCTACCTTGATCTCATGCAACGCATCCTGGACGAGGGCGACCGCCAGGAGGATCGCACGGGCACCGGAACTCTCAGCGTGTTCGGCCACCAGATGCGATTCGATCTGGCCGAGGGGTTCCCGCTGGTCACCACCAAGAAGGTCCATGTCCGTTCCATCGTGCACGAGCTGCTGTGGTTCCTGCGCGGCGAAACCAACGTGGGTTCCCTGCGAGAAGAGAACGTGACCATCTGGGACGAGTGGGCGGACGAAGCGGGGGAGCTGGGTCCGGTCTATGGCAAGCAATGGCGATCGTGGGAAACGCGCGACGGCCGCGTGGTGGATCAGATCGCCGACGTGCTGGACACGATTCGGGGAGCGCCTTCGTCGCGGCGGATGATCGTGAGCGCCTGGAACGTGGGCGACCTGGATCGCATGGCGCTGCCGCCGTGCCATCTGCTCTTCCAGTTCCACGTGGCGAACGGCCGCCTCTCCTGCCAGCTCTACCAGCGAAGCGCGGACGTCTTCCTGGGAGTGCCGTTCAACATCGCTTCGTACGCGCTGCTCACGCATCTCGTGGCTCGTGCGACCGGACTGGAACCGGGCGACTTCATTCACACGTTCGGAGACGCCCATCTCTACCTGAACCACCTGGATCAGGCCCGGCTCCAGCTGTCCCGCGAACCGCGCGCTCTTCCCAGGTTGGAACTGGCTCCGGACGTGCACGACCTGTTCCAGTTCCGCTTCGAGGACATCCGGATTCACGGCTACGATCCGCATCCGCGCATCCGGGCGGCGGTCTCCGTATGAACCTGGAGATCATCGTGGCGATGGACGAAGGCCGCGTGATCGGTCGGGACAACGATCTGCCGTGGCGGCTCCCCGCCGATCTCCGGCACTTCAAGAAGACCACCATGGGACATCCGGTGCTGATGGGCCGTCGCACGTGGGAGTCCGTGGGAAAGCCGCTGCCGGGCCGGACCACCATTGTGGTGACGAGCCGACCGGACCTGCACGTGCCGGACGGAGTGCTGGTGGCGTCTTCGCTCGGTCAGGCCATCGACCTGGCGGCCGGAACCGGCGCCGGGACCGCGTTCGTGGTGGGCGGCGCCGGCCTCTATCGGGAGGCGTTGCCGCTGGCCCATCGCCTGCACCTCACGCGGGTCCACGCGCACGTGGACGGCGATGTCCGCTTTCCCCGGTTCGACGAACAGGAGTGGGAGCTGGCCGCCGAGCGCCGATTCGCGGCCGACGAGCGGAACCAGTACGACCTCACGTTCCAGACCTACGTGCGTCGCCAGTCGGACCCGCCGCCCCGCGCCACGCAGTACTGAGGGGCGCGGCTTGCCCGCCGCCGCCGCTCGCCACGGTTGAGTGAGCGCCCGGATTCTGGGATAATGCTGGCCCGGTCTACCCACCCACCGTTTCGCCCCGATGAACCGCAGGAGGCACCTTGGATCCGCAGGAGATTGCCATCGTTTCGGGACTGCCCCGCTCCGGAACCTCCATGATGATGAAAATGCTCGAGTCGGGCGGAATGACCCCGATCACGGACGGCCTGCGCGAGGCCGACGTGGACAACCCCAAGGGGTACTACGAGTTCGAGCGGGTCAAGCAGATCAAGGAGGACTCGTCCTGGATCCCGGAGACGCGCGGGAAGGTCTTCAAGATGGTGTCGCTGTTGCTGTACCACCTGCCGGCGAACGAACGCTACCGGGTGGTGCTGATGCGACGGGATACGCAGGAGATCCTGGCGTCGGAGCGCAAGATGCTGGAGCGGCTGGGCAAGAACGCGGACCACGCCACGGATGAGCGGATGGCCGAGATTTTCACCAAGCACCTGGCGCATCTGGAGGGGTGGATCGCGAAGCAGTCGCACCTGTCGGTTCTGCAGGTCAGCTACAACGAGGTGCTGCGGGATCCCGATACCGTCCTGAAGGGAGTGGCCGAGTTCTTCGGCGGCACGCTGGATGCGGCAAAGATGGCCGCGGTGGTCGATCCGTCGCTGTACCGGAATCGGAAGGCCTAGACCGGGCGGTCAGGGGGCACCGGGCCCGTAGGGTCGCTGCCCACCGGCGCGGGCCGTGGCGCCGCCCGGCCCCGTTCAGATGCTGAACGACTCTCCGCACCCGCAACTGCTCTTGGCGTTCGGGTTGGTCCACACGAAGCGCTGCTGCATCAGGTCCTTCTGGTAGTCCAGCGTGGACCCTTTCAGGAACACGATGGAGCGCGGGTCCACCACCACCGTGGCCCCGTGCGCGCTCTTCACGAAGTCGCCTTCCGCCAGCGGCTCGGCCTCGTACGACATCTTGTAGGTCACGCCGGAACAGCCGCCGCCCTGGATGCGCACGCGCAGCGGCAAGCCCACGCACTCCTCCCGCTCCGCGCGCGACAGGATGGCCCGGGCCGCGGCCTCGGTGAGGTCGATCGGCGCTTCCGGTTGGGCCCTGGTGGACGGGTTCATCACGACCTCCTAGAAGAAGCCCAGCGAGACTTTGGCCACTTCGGACATCATCTCCTGGCTCCACGGCGGATCCCACACGATGTCGATCTTCACGTCTTCGATGCCCTGGATCGCGCGCAGGCGCGCCTCGATCTCCGCGGGAATGGACTCGGCGGCGGGGCAGGCCGGAGAGGTCAGCGTCATGGTGACGGTGGCGGTTCCCTCTTCGGAGACGTCCAGCCCGTAGATCAAACCGAGCTCGTAGATGTCCACCGGGATCTCGGGATCGTACGTCTCCTTGAACGCGGCAATGGACGGCTCCCGGAACTTGAGGTCGCCTTCGTACTTGATCTGCAGTGCATTGTTGTCGGACACGGTACCCTCCGGTGGGCGGCTATTCGGTGGAGATCGGCTCTTCGCGGTTCTCCGCGGCGGCCGTGAGCGTGTGCCAGGGAAGCGTGGCGCATTTGACGCGAACGGGAAACTCGCGAACCCCGGCAAAGAGCGACAGCTTGCCCAGGTCCACTTCGCCCGGGTCGTCGCCGGTGGTGAGAAGCTCGTGGAACCCGTGGAAGAGTTGCTTGGCCTCGTCCAGCGTCTTGGATTGCACGCTCTCGGTCATCATGGACGCGGAGGCCGTGCAGATGGCACAGCCCTCGCCCGTGAAGTGCACGTCGGTGATGCGGTCGTTCTCGTCCAGCATCAGCTGGACCTGGATGCGATCTCCACACAGCGGATTGAAGCCCACCGCGGCCCGATCCGGCGCGGTCAGCGGCCCGAAGTTCCGCGGCTTGCGGTGATGATCCAGAATCACCTGCTGGTAGAGTTCGCGAAGGTCGGCGTCCATCATTCCTCTCCCGTCATCCGAACATCCGCCGAACGCCCTCGAGCGATTCGACGAGTCGATCAATGTCCGCACGATCGTTGTGGATCGTAAGCGAAGCCCGCACGGTAGCCGGAACCCCGAACCGCTCCATCACCGGCTGCGCGCAGTGGTGGCCGGTGCGGATGGCAACGCCGTCGCGATCGACGATCGTGCCGATGTCATGCGGATGGATTCCCGCCAGCACGAACGAGAGGATTCCCGTCTTCTTCGGCGACGTTCCGATCAGGCGCAGCCCGTCCACTTCCAGCAGGCGAGCCGTGCCGTACTGCAACAGCTCGTGGTCGTGCTGCGCGATTCGATCCAGGCCGAGTCCGCTCACGTAGTCGAAAGCCGCGCCCAGGCCGGCGGCTCCACCCACGTTCGGCGTGCCGGCCTCGAACTTGGAGGGGAGCGGCGCCCAGGTGCTGCCCTGGAACGAGACGGAGTTGATCATGTCGCCGCCTCCCATCCACGGTGGCATGGCGTCCAGCCACTCGCGACGTCCCCAGAGGAACCCGACCCCGGTGGGGCCGAAGACCTTGTGTCCCGAGAACGCGTAGAAGTCGCAGCCCAGCGCCTGCACGTCGATCGGGTAGTGCGGCGCCGCCTGCGCGCCGTCCACCACCGTGATGGCGCCCACGCTGCGGGCCCGCTTCGCGATGTGCGCGATGGGGTTCACCGTGCCCAGCGAGTTGGAAACATGGCCCACGGCGACCACCCGCGTCCGCTCGGACAGCCGGGCGTCCAGGTCGTCGAGATCCAGCGTGCCGTCGTCGTCGATGGCGATGGGGCGCACGACGGCCCCCGTCTGCTCCGCCACCAGCTGCCACGGCACGATGTTGGAGTGGTGCTCCATGGTCGTGACCAGGATCTCATCGCCCGGCTTGAGCCGCGGGCGAGCCCACGACTGCGCGACCAGGTTGATGGCCTCGGTGGTGCCGCGCACGTAGATCATCTCGGCAACCTCGGGAGCATTCACGAAGGCCCGCGCCTTCTCCCGCGTGGCCTCGAAGATCGCCGTGGCTTCCTGGCTGAGCTGGTGCACGCCGCGGTGCACGTTGGCATTGTGCTGCTCGTAGAAGTCCCGCACCGCGTCGATCACCACGGAAGGACGCTGGGTGGTGGCCGCCGAATCGAGGTACACGAGACGGTGGCCATTCACCTGGCGCTTCAGCAACGGGAAGTCGCGGCGGATGCGTTCCACATCCAGCGGCGCAATGCCCGGTGGTGATGACGGCGTGGCGTTCATGACGAGTTCCTCCTAGACCTTCTGGTTGAGACGGTCGGCCACGAGTCCCTGCAGTCGTTCGCGCACGACTTCCAGGTCCATCCGCTCGAAGATCTCGTTCACGAACGCGAACGTGAGCAGACGACGGGCGTCGGCCTCGTGGATGCCGCGAGCCTTGAAGTAGAAGATGGCGCTCTCGTCGATCTGGCCGGTGGTGGCGCCATGCGTGCACTTCACGTCGTCCGCGTAGATCTCGAGCTGCGGCTTGGTCTGCGCCATGCACGTGCGGGACAGCAACAGGTTCTTGTTGGACTGGACCGCGTCCGTCTGCTGGGCGCCCTCGTCCACCACGATGCGGCCGCTGAACATGGTCTTGGCGTGGTCCGACAGGATGCCGCGGTAGTACTGGCGACTCTGGCAGTTCGGCATGGTGTGGCGCACGAGCATCCGGTTGTCGTGGATCTGGTCGTCGTGCGGGATGTACATGCCGTTCACCACACTCATGCAGTTCTCGCCGCGCATGGTGGGAAACACGTTGTTCCGCACGACGGCGCCGCCCAGGAGCGCGGAGTGGGACGCGAAGTCCGTGTCCCGCTGCTGTTCCACGTACAGCGAGGAGACCACGTAGGCGGCCTCATGCTCGCGCTCGATGAGGTAGTGCTTGCCGTGTGCGTTCGCGCCCAGGAAGTACTGCGTGACCGCGTTCGTGAACATGGGGCCGGCCTCGTCCTCGGACAGGAACTCCTCCAGCACCGTGGCGCGCGCGCCCTCTTCCAGAACGACCAGCGAACGCATCTGCGTCATGCAGGCATCCGAGCTGGCCCGGGCCAGGAAGCGCGCCTGCACGGCGCCCGGCAGGTCCACGTTCTTGGCCACGTGCACGAAGAGACCTTCCCGCAGGAATGCGGTGTTCATCTCCGTGAACGCTTCGCCGTCGCCCGCCAGCGAAGCCAGGCGCGGCTCGACCAGTTCGCGATGCGAGACAATGGCCTCCGACAGCGGCATGACCAGCACGCCCTTGGGCAGCGAGCCGATGTTCGACAGCTCCGGCGCGAACGCTCCATCCACGAATGCCAACGTGGGACCGGAGAGATCATCGAACGTGCCGATGTCCGCGCCGGCCGTTTGCGACTTGGGCAAGGTGAAGGCGGTCTTGGCGATGGGGGAGACGTCCGCGATCCGCCAGTCCTCATGGTCCGTGGTGGGGAATCCGAGTTCCTGGAAACGGTCCCACCCGGCCTGGCGAAGGTCCGCGAGCCACGCCGGCGCCTGGGCGCCGGGCCCTTCCACGAACGCGTCCCGTGCTGCCTGATGTCCGCTCAGTTCAGGGGTCATGACGGTCATTCTCTCCCCCTAGGACGTTGCGGCGGCAGCGGCCGCGTTCTCGAGCCAGGCGTAGCCCTTGTCTTCCAGCTCCAGAGCCAGTTCCTTGCCGCCCGACTTGGCGATCCGGCCGTCCACCAGCACGTGGACGAAGTCCGGCTGCACGAAATCCAGGAGGCGCTGGTAGTGGGTGATCACCACCATCGCCCGCTTGGGGTTGCGCAGCTTGTTGATGCCGCCCGACACGATGCGCAGGGCATCGATATCCAGGCCGGAGTCCGTCTCGTCCAGGATCGCGATGGCCGGTTCCAGCACCGCCATCTGGAAGATCTCGTGGCGCTTCTTCTCGCCGCCGGAGAATCCCTGGTTCACGGACCGGCTGAGGAAGGCCAGGTCCATTTCCACCAGCGCCAGCTTTTCCTTCACCAGGTTGAGGAAGTCCAGTGCGTCCACTTCCTTCTCGCCGCGGTGCTCCCGGAGCGCGTTGTACGCGGTCTTGAGGAACTCCATGGTGGAGACGCCCGGAATCTCGACCGGGTACTGGAACGCCATGAACATGCCCTCGCGGGCGCGTTCGTCGGCCTCCATGTCCAGCAGGTCCTTGCCGTCCAGCGTGATGCTTCCCTGCGTGACTTCGTACGCGTCGTGGCCGGCCAGCACCTGGGCCAGCGTGCTCTTGCCCGAACCGTTCGGGCCCATGATGGAGTGCACTTCGCCGGCGGCGACCTTGAGGTCGATTCCCTTGAGGATCGGCTGACCCTCCACGCTTGCATGCAGATTCTTGATCTCGAGCATCTTGGATTGTTTCCTTCCGTTTCCGGGTCTCTAGGTTTGGTCGAAGGCCGGGGTCAGCCCACGCTTCCTTCCAGGCTGACACTGAGCAGCTTGCGGGCCTCCACCGCGAACTCCATGGGGAGCTCGCGGAAGACCTCTTTGCAGAATCCGTTCACGATCATCGAGACGGCATCTTCCATCTCGATTCCTCGCTGCAGGCAGTAGAACAGTTGATCCTCGCCGATCTTGGACGTGGTGGCTTCGTGCTCCACGCGGGCGGTCGGGTTGCGCACGTCGATGTACGGGAAGGTGTGGGCGCCGCACTGGTCACCCAGCAGCATGGAGTCGCACTGCGTGAAGTTGCGTGCGTTCTCCGCGCCCTTCTGCACGCGCACGAGACCCCGGTAGGAATTCTGGCCGTTGAGCGCCGAGATGCCCTTGGAGATGATCGTGCTGCGCGTGTTCTTCCCGATGTGGATCATCTTGGTGCCGGTATCCGCCTGCTGACGTCCGCTGGTGAGCGCGACGGAGTAGAACTCGCCGACGGAGTCGTCGCCCTTGAGGATGCAGCTGGGGTACTTCCACGTGATCGCGGAACCGGTCTCCACCTGCGTCCAGGAGATCTTGCTGCGGTCACCCTTGCACATGCCTCGCTTGGTCACGAAGTTGAAGATCCCGCCCTTGCCTTCCTTGTCTCCCGGGTACCAGTTCTGAATGGTGCTGTACTTCACCTCGGCGTCTTCCAGCGCCACGATCTCCACGATGGCCGCGTGCAGCTGGTTCTCGTCGCGCATGGGCGCCGTGCAGCCTTCCAGGTAGCTCACGTAGCTGCCCTTGTCGGCCACGATCAGCGTGCGCTCGAACTGACCGGTGTTGGCGGCGTTGATCCGGAAGTAGGTGGACAGCTCCATCGGGCAGCGAACTCCCGGCGGGATGTACACGAACGACCCGTCCGAGAACACGGCCGAGTTCAGCGTGGCGAAGAAGTTGTCGGAATACGGAACCACCGAGCCCAGGTACTTGCGCACGAGTTCGGGATGCTCCAGCACCGCTTCGGAGAACGAACAGAAGATGATGCCCAGTTCGCCGAGCTTGTCCTTGAACGTGGTGGCCACCGACACGCTGTCGAACACCGCGTCCACCGCGATGCCGCTCAGCATCTTCTGCTCGGAGAGCGGAATGCCGAGCTTCTTGTAGGTTTCCAGCAGCTCGGGATCCACTTCGTCCAGGCTCTTGGGCCCGTCTTCCTGCGACTTGGGCGCGGAGTAGTACGAGATGGATTGGTAGTCGACCGGCGTATACTCCACCTTGGGCCAGTGCGGCTCTTCCATGGTCAGCCAGTGACGGTACGCCTTCAGCCGCCATTCCGTGAGCCACTCCGGCTCCTTCTTGATGGCGGAGAGAGCGCGGATCACGCCCTCGTCCAGCCCGGGCGGCAACGAGTCCGAAGCGACGTCGGTGATGAACCCGTACTTGTACTCCTGGTTCGCGACGTCGTGCAGGGTCTGGGTATCGGTTGAGCTGCTCATGAGACTCCCTTGTCGGAAGAGCGGAGAGTGGACAACGGCACGATCTGCGTGGTCCGCGGCTCCGCAGCCGAGTGGATCAACAGGTCGGCGAGCGTGATCTCGCCGAGAAAGTTCTGGATGCGGTCGTTCAGTCGTTGCACGGCGTGCGTGATGGGACACTGCAGGCCGACGTTGCAATCCGTGGAGTGAGGGATGGCCACCTCACCGCAACAGGCCGCCAGGGAGGGCTGCCCCTCGATCGCAACCAGGACTTCCTGGACCGTGACGTTGTCGGCGGGGCGCCCCAGAGCGTAGCCGCCCTTGGCGCCGCGCGTGGACTCCACGATCCCGGCCCGGTGCAGGTCCTTCAGCACATTCATCACCAGCGGGTGGGACACGTTGTATCGCTCCGCAATGTGCCGGGTGCTCATGGGGTTGGAAGAGGGGCGAGAATTCGCCTCCGCCAGAGTGGCCAGCGCCAGCAGCGCGATGTCCGTCCGACGGGTGAATGCGATCATTTCAGCCTCTCCGGCCCCTGAAGGGGGTTTCCGGGCGGATTCCAGGCGACTTTGACTGCGCCTCCCGACCCTGGGTTCTATATCGTACTGATATTGTACTCTTTCTGGCGCTGAGGGGAACCCCCCTTGGTCGAAAT
>BQJX01000080.1 GCA_021604925.1 Gemmatimonadota bacterium | reverse complement strand
ACAGCCACTGATCGGTGTCGCTGAGCGCTCCTACTGCAGAACCACGATCTTCCGGGTCACGCGATCGGCCTGGGTCACGAGCCGCGCAAAGTACACGCCGGCAGCGACCCGCTTTCCGGAGTCGGAGTCGCGACTCCAGGTGACTTCGAATTCGCCGGGCGGCAGCGCTCCGTCCACCAACGTGCGGACGTGCCGACCGCTCAAGTCGTAGATCTCCAGCTTCACGTGCTGCTCCCGCGAGCCGGCCACGTCGAAGCGGATGTCGGCGCGGTGGCGGACCGGATTGGGCCGCGTGGCGTGCAGGATCGTGCGGACCGTGGAGTCGTGGGCCGGAAGCTCGGACACGGCCACTCCCACGTTCGAGAACACGTCGCCGCCAAAGCGCGGCATCACGGCGTAGCAGCAATCGTACGGAACGGCCGTGTCGTCCTGGATCACGATCCCCAGCACCGAGAACGAGGAGTCGGTCGGTGCGCCCTGGTCGTCCACCACGGTGTCCTTGTCGATGAACAGCGTGGCCGGGCCGCTTCCGTCATCGATCGTGACGGCTCCGTCGAACCCGGGACTGGGCCACGTGCCGCCCGTGATCACCACGCCGCGCAGCTCCACCAGTGCGCCTTCCCACGTCTCGCCGGACGCCTCGAGCTGGGCCGTGGTGATGATCGCGGCGGACGGTGGCGCGCCGCCCTGGCTCTGGATCTCCACCGCGGTGGGGCTGCTGATGAGCGTCTGCCCCTTGAACGTGTCCACGGTGCCGGTGACGAGCACGTTGTCGCCCGGCACGAAGTGCACCGACTGCGCTCCCGATTCCAGGACCATGAGTCCGCCGGTGGCGTCCTGGATGAAGATCCGGTTGTTCACGGTGTCGAGCGTGTCGGTGTCGACCGTGACCAGGCCCTGCACGGTGGCGGTCTGGAACCACAGGGTGGGCAGGCCGGAAGCGTCGTCCTGGTTCACGACGGAGATCGGCAGCGAGAACGTGGACGTGGAGTTCACCCAGATCGGACTCGACCACGCGTGGTCGCCGTCGGCCTGGTTCACCTTGACCACGTAGTAGAAGTCGCCGGGGCCCGGCGTGTCGAACGTGTCCCAGGTGAACGACGTGGCGCCCGGACCGATCGACTTGAGGAACGTGCCGTTGCGGAACAGCTGCAGCGACGAGATGCTCGTCTCGGCGGAAGCCACCACCTGCACGAAGACCGAGTCGGCCGCCGTGGCGTACTCCGAGCCCATCCAGTTGCCATCCATGGTGAACTCCAGCGACATGCGGTCGGTCGGCGGATCCACTTCCATGGCGAAGGTGCGCCGCGCGGCCAGAGCCTCCAGCACGTCGGCGCGCGTAAGCGCCGCGGCCCAGACGCCCGTGAGCGGGATGTTCCCCACGTTGTTGACCTGGTCGCCCCAGGCGCCGTCGTGGTTGTCCTGGTTGCCGAGCGCCCCGATATGCCATCCCTTGGCCAGCGCCTCGAAGTACTCCGACTCGTAGTCGGAGGAGCGCTTGCCGTTCAGCACCTCGATGAACTGCATCGCGTCGTCGCCGGTGGCGTTGTACGTGAAGTCCTGGAACTGCGCCCACGGCCCCTGGCCGGAACCGGTGTACGGATGGTTGAAACCGGCTACGAGCGGGTTGCCGGTGGTGGCGTCCACGTTGGTGGCGATCCATCCGTACGAGCTCACCAGGTTGTATCGGTACGTGGACTGGTTGATCACCTGCGCGGCGTCCCACACGTTCATGTGCCCGAACGCGCCGGACACGCTGGTGGAAAGGCTGCCGTGCTCCTGCGCGGCGATCGCGACAAACGTGCCGTTCGTGGTCCACGTGTCGGCGTTCGCCTGGAGCGTGTTGTACTCGCTGGTCGTGAGATAGTGCGAGTGATCGGTCACCGCGAGAATATCGATGCCGGCCACGTCGCGCGCGTACTGGAACGCCGTGGTGGGCGGTCCGGAACCGGGTCCCTGCGCGTCGGACGAGAAGCTGGTGTGCGAGTGGAAGTTGCCGTAGTACACGGAGTATTGGGCGGACGCGGGAATCGTCGCGGCCAGGAGGGCCAGACAGGCGAAGCCGGCGCGGGGAAGCCAGGGTGACATTCGGAACTCCTCAGGCCGCCGAGGGGGGGACCCGGGGGCAAAGTCGCGATGGGAAGAGGGCCATTCGGCCTCAAATATACCAAATTCGGGCACCCAGGACCCACCGGCATTGCACTGAGTGCTCTGCGGGCGCCATCCGCGTGTCTGCGGCCCGTCGCACATTTTCGCGATCGGGAGCGAATCTTCGGTGTAGTCTGCCCGCGAGGCTCGCCGTCGCCCCGATCCGGAGACCTGCATGACCGAACGCGTGGAGTCCCTTCTCGCCGAGATCCAGGCCTTGCGGGCGCGGATCCGCGGACTGGAGCAGGATCAGCGGGCGATCCTGGCCCGCTACGAGAACGCCACGCGCGCGGGTCGAGTGGGTGTCTGGGACATCGATCTCGTCGCCGGGCGCCTCTTCATGGATCCGTGGCTGAAGGGCATGCTCGGGTACTCGGACGATGAGGTCCCCAATCGCCCGGGTTCCTGGAACCGTCTGGTCCATGAGGATGATCGGGCCCGCCGCGACGCGGCCGTCGAGGCGTGCCTGAACGGAACCGTCGAGCAGTACGATGTGGAGCACCGCGTGCACACCCGCGACGGAGAGATCCGCTGGATCCACACGCGCGGATCGCTCACGTGGGATGAACACGGCCCCGTTCGCTTTACCGGCACGGACACCGATGTCACCGATCGACGTCGCGCCGAGGAGGACCGCGAGCGACTCCAGCGCCAGTTGCACCGCGCCCACAAGCTCGAGGCGGTGGGAACGCTGGCCGGCGGCATCGCCCACGACTTCAACAACATCCTGACCGTGATCCTGGGCAACTCGCAGCTCGCGCTGGTGAAGGAGAGCGAAGGCGAACCGGCGCGCGAGTACATCCGGGAGACGCTGGAGGCCGGGGTACGGGGGCGGGACATCGTGCGGCGCATCCTCGCGTTCAGTCAGTCCGGTGACGGTCAGCGTCGATCGGTTTCCATCCGCGCGGCCGTGCAGGAAGCGCTTCTCTTTGTTCGGCCGTTCATGCCCACCACGATTCAGCTGCAGGGCGAACTGGACGCCGCCGAGTCGTTCGTGGCCACGGAGTCGACCGGGATCCACCAGGTCCTGCTCAACCTGTGTTCCAACTCGCGCGATGCCATGCCGGACGGCGGCACGATCCGGATCGCGCTGCGCGACTACGACCGGGAGGCAGCGCGGGCGTCGGGGCAGCGCGAGCTGGGTCCGGGGGGCTGGGTTGTGCTGGAGGTGGAGGACGATGGAGCGGGGATCGAACCCGAGTACCAGGATCGCGTCTTCGATCCGTTCTTCTCGACCAAGCGGCCGGAGAAGGGAACGGGCCTGGGCCTCGCCATGGTCTACGGCATCGTGCAGGAGCACGGCGGCGACGTGGAGCTGGACAGCGTGGTGGGGCAGGGCACCACCGTGCGCGTCTACCTTCCGACCTGCGCGCCGGAATCGGACGAGCGCCCCGAGCCGTCCGCCCACGCGGACACCCCGTCCGGTCGGGTGCTGCTGGTGGACGACGAACCGCGCGTGCTGAGAGCCTACCGCGGAATGCTGGAGGTGCTCGGCCTGGACGTGGTCGCGTTCACCGGGTCCGTGGAGGCGCTGCAGTCGTTCCGGAACGCGCCGGACGGATTCGATCTGGTGATCACGGACCAGACCATGCCGGATCTCACCGGGCTACGCCTGGCCGCGGAGATCTCGCGGATCCGGCCGCAGCTTCCCATCGTCCTGTGCACGGGGTACAGCGAATCGGTCACCGAGGGCACCCGCGTGGATGCCGGGGTGACCGCCGTGATGATGAAGCCGTTCCTGGCGGACGAGCTGGCGGAAGTGGTGCGCGGCCTGCTCGCCGCAGCGAGCGTCGAGCCGAGCGGCTAACGGACAAGGGGCCGGGCCCGCGAACGAGCCCGACCCCCGAAGTCTTCCGCGGGTGCGGATCGACTACTTCTTGTCCTCGTCGACCACTTCGAACTCCGCGTCCACGGCCTCGGAGCTTTCCTCCGACGAGCTGCCGTTCGTGGCTTCACCATCCGACGCTGCCCCGGCCGCCGCGGCCTCTTCCGCCTGGCTGGCCGCGTACATCTTGCCGGCCTCCTCGTGCCACAGCTTCTGCAGCGCCTCCGACGTCTCCTTCATGGCGGCCAGGTCTTCGGACTTCAGCGCTTCCTTGACCTTGTCCACCGCTTCCTGGAGTCGCGTCTTGGCGTCGTCGCCGAGCTTCTCGCCGAGCTCTTCCATCTGCTTCTCGGTCTGGTACACCGACTGGTCCGCGCCGTTGCGGATTTCCACCTTCTCGCGACGTTCCGCATCCTCGGCCGCGTTCGCCTCGGCGTCCTTCACCATCTTGTCGATCTCCACGTCGGTCAGGCCGCCGGAACCCTCGATGCGAATCGACTGCTCCTTGTTGGTGGCCTTGTCCTTGGCGGTCACGCTCAGGATCCCGTTCGCATCAATGTCGAAGATGACCTCGATCTGCGGGACGCCGCGCGGCGCCGGCGGTAGACCGGTGAGGTTGAAGCGCCCGATCGACTTGTTGTCGACGGCCATCTGTCGCTCGCCCTGCAGCACATGGATTTCCACTTCCGGCTGGCTGTCCGCCGCCGTGGAGAACACCTGGCTCTTGCGCACGGGGATCGTGGTGTTCCGCTCGATGAGCTTGGTGCTCACGTTTCCGAGCGTCTCGATCCCCAGCGACAGTGGCGTCACGTCGAGCAGCAGCACATCCTTCTGCTCGCCGGAGAGCACGCCACCCTGGATAGCCGCGCCGACCGCCACGACCTCATCCGGATTCACGCCCTTGTGCGGCGTGCAACCGAAGATCTTCTCGGCGATCGCCTGCACCTTGGGGATCCGCGTGGAACCACCCACCAGGATCACCTCGTCGATGTCGCTGGCGCTCAGCTTGGAGTCGGCCAGTGCGGCGAGGCACGGATCCTTCAGACGATCGAAGAGGCGGTCGCAGATCTTCTCGAAGTGCGCGCGCGTGAGCTTGAGCTGGAGATGCTTGGGTCCCGAAGCGTCCGCGGTCACGAACGGCAGGTTCACCTCGGTCTCCGGCGTGGTGGACAGCTCGCACTTGGCCTTCTCGGCCGCGTCCTTGAGCCGCTGCAGCGCCATCGGATCCTTGCGCAGGTCGATGCCGGGGTTGTCCTTCATGAAGCTCTCGGCCAGCCAGTCGATGATGGCCTGGTCGAAGTCGTCTCCACCGAGATGCCCGTCGCCGTTCGACGCCTTCACCTGGAACACGCCGTCGCCGATCTCGAGAATCGAGATGTCGAACGTTCCACCGCCGAGGTCGAACACGGCGATCTTCTCGTCGGTCTTCTTGTCCAGACCGTACGCCAGCGAAGCCGCGGTGGGCTCGTTGATGATGCGCTTGACGTCCAGACCGGCCACGCGGCCGGCGTCCTTGGTCGCCTGGCGCTGGGCGTCGTTGAAGTACGCGGGGACCGTGACCACGGCGCCCGTGACCTCCGTGCCCAGGTAGTCCTCCGCGGTCTGCTTCATCTTCTGCAGGATCGCGGCGCTGATCTCCGGCGGGGAGTACGTCTTGTCGCCGATCTCCACGCGGGCGTCGCCGTTGCTGCCCTTGACCACCTTGTACGGCACTTCGGAAATCTCGGTGCCGACCTCGTCGTAGCGACGGCCCATGAAGCGCTTGATCGAGTACACGGTCTTGGTGGGATTGGTCACGGCCTGGCGCTTGGCGATCTGGCCGACGAGGCGCTCGCCGTCGTCGGTGAAGGCCACGACCGAGGGGGTGGTGCGGTGCCCTTCCGAGTTCGGAATGACGACGGGGTTCCCGCCCTCCAGGACCGCCACACACGAGTTCGTGGTGCCGAGATCGATACCGATAATCTTACCCATTGGATGTTTCCTCCCTGATTGGAACATGGCTGGGTGGTTCTTTGCCTGGGTACATCGCAAGAGCTGTGCCGCGGATGGGCGACGCAGGGAAGTTATGTGGAATCAATGAGTTCGATGGGGCGGTGCTGCGCGGCGGCGTCGGTCTGGCAGCGGAAAACTGCCAGGATGGCAGAGGTCTGCGAGGTCGGGTCGACCGAACTCTGACGCGATCGGACAGGTGGGACTGGCAGGATGGCAGACAATTGGCAGATGGGAGGGAGCGGCGCGGCCAGAGGGACGCTGTCAGCCGAATCACCCGGCTACGACAGAAACCCCGCCCGCCGCAGGTTCTCCAGCAGCTCGGTGCTGATCTCTTCGTTGTCGGCCTGGGTGTACTTCAGCTGCGTGTAGACCTGGGCCAGGTTCTTCACGCCCGAGGAGGTCATCTTGGCGGCGAGATCGGGAAAGGACATGTACCGCTTCCAGCCCTCCGTCTCCCGCGACTCGTAGGTGCGGCGGATGCGCTCGTCGTCGTAGGGCTGGTAGCGCTCCTGGTGGACGATGCTCTCCAGCGGAAGGCGCGCCCGGAGTTCCGGGTCCTCGCGCGGCGTACCCACCACCAGCGTGGTGGCGGGAAACGTGTCCGCCGGCAGCCCGAAGAACTCGATGAGATCGGTCGTGGCGCACAGCGTGGTGCCCATGTAGCAGATGCCCAGCCCGTGGCTCTCCGCGGCAAGCGCCGCGTTCTGCGCCGCGATCATGGCATCCGCAAACGCCACCAGGAACGACAGGAAGTTGTCGAAGCCGGGCTCGGCGTCCGACCGGCGGCACCACCGGTTCATGCGATTCCAGTCCGCGACAAACGTGAGCAGGACCGGCGCCTGCACCACCATGTCCTGCTCGAAGTGGTACTTCCACAGGGCGCGTCGCCGCTCCGCGTCCCTGGTCACGAGGATGGAGTAGGTCTGCATGTTCCCGCTGGAAGAGGCGCGGGTGGCCGCGTGCAGGATGGATTGCAGCACGTCCTCCGGAATCGGATCGGGCGCGTACGCCCGGATGGACCGGTGCGCGTTCAGGAGCTCCAAGGGATTCACGCGGTCCTCCGGGAAGTCGCGGGCGAAGAGGGTGGGCTCAGTCCGCGTCGTGCGGGAGGTTGCTGCGGGGCGCGCGCAGGAACCCGAACGGCGTCACGTGCAGGAAGTTCGAGACCTGGCTCGTGTACACGTCCGCGTAGCGCTCCACCTGCCGCGCAAAGAGGCTCTTGTCGTTGCCGGCCCGCATCAGCGGACCCCAGGTGGCGTTGCCCAGCTCGCTGGACTCGCGCGCCAGCGGCCCGATCTGTTCGTCCAGCGTGACCAATCGCTCGCGAATCCGTGAGATCTCCCGGTCCAGCGTCTTGCGGTCCTTGGGTCCTTCGCCCGGGGGGCCGTAGTGTCGGCGGGCGCGCTGCGACTGGAGCCGGAGCTGGCTGATCTCTCCTTCCAGCGTGACCTTCTCGCGCATCAGCGCCGTGAGCCGCTCCTGCTTTGGTTCAAACGCGTAGAGGTCGGCGGCTTCCCTCTCCATTTCGCGCAGGACCAGGGCGGTGCGCCACTGGCGGATGTCCTTGGACGCGTGCACGTCGCCGAAGAGATGATCCCCCACGTACAGGATCTCATCGCCGGTGAGGTTCAGCGTGGTCTCCACGAGCCGCGCGCCGCCGCCGAAGTACGCACCCCCCTTGGCCATGCCCTGGCTGCTGGGCGCGAGCAGTCCGGTCTCGGGATCCGTGACCTCGAAGAGCCGGTTGCGATCGTGGAAGAACGACGGCTTGCGCGCGGAGACGATGACAATGTCAAAGAGGTCTCGCCACGTCATGTCTTCCGGGAGAAACGGGTCAAAGGACCACGTCATCATGGTGCGCGTGAAGTCCCACTCCGAGTTCGTGATCAGGAGCAGCGACTTGCCGGCGTGCTTCTGGTCCAGGAGAGCCAGCGGCGTCTCCGGATCCGGCACCACGAAGCGCGCGGGGTCGTCCATGATCTCGGCCTTCATCTCGCCGAGCGAATGGGCTTCGTCCAGCGTGGACCGCACCTCGTCGTAGAGGGCGCCGTAGCTCAGCACGCCTTCGAGCCGATCCTGATCGAGAAGATCCACCAGCTGCGCGAACAGGCACGCCTCCGAGTACGAGAACAGCGTGTTCAGGAACACGAAGCGATCCACCGAAAGCTCCACCGACGTGCCCGCGTAGGTGCGACGCAGCTCGTCGAAGCTGAGGACCCGGGTGCCGTGCGCGGCCTTGATCACGTAGCCGAAGCGGTTGGCCTTGACCAGGTTGCCGAGCTCCCGATCGATCAGCAGCCCGCGCGTCACCGAGTGCGGATCAAAGCGCAGGTCCTGGACGGGCCAGCCGCGCGCCGCAAAGCGCTCGCGCGTGTGCTCGTACGCCACGCCCTCCCACTGGTCCACGTGGTAGTGGATCAGGGTGTAGTCCATGTCGTATCCGATCGCCTTGATCGAGCGGAGATTCAGCGTCCGGTTGCAGAACACGCCCCGCCCGGGGGCGAGGGTGCCGATGGTGGTGCTTCCGGAGGTCCGAGGCAGAGGATTCATGCGGGCATGATGGCGCAGGGGTGGCCGCGTGGCAAGAGGCCGAGTAGTATCGCGGCCCGGAAGGAGTGATTCATGACCGAGCCCGTTTCGCCGCCCGCCTCGCCCGCCATCCGCGTGCTGATGATGCCCCGCGATACGAACGCGCACGGCACCATCTTTGGCGGCGTGATTCTCAGTCATATCGATCAGGCCGGGGCCATTGCCGCGCACCGGGCCGGATGTCTGCGCGTGGTGACGGTGGCGCTCGACAAGGTGGAGTTCCACCAGCCGGTGTTCGTGGGCGACCTGGTCTCCTTCTACGCGGTGCCCGTCCGCGTGGGCACCACGTCCATCGCGGTCCGCGTGACCGTGAAGTCCGAGGGGGCGGCGAGCCACGGCGAGGTGGTCGTGACCGAGGCGCTG
>BQJX01000079.1 GCA_021604925.1 Gemmatimonadota bacterium | reverse complement strand
ACATCGAGAGTCCCTCCCGTTCCCTTGGGTCCGTCCGGGCCGTCCCCCTCTTCCGGGGAATCGGCCTCGCCCTCGTCCTGCTCCTGGGAGGGCGAATCCTTCTCTTCTCCGTCGTACCGGTCGCGGACCACTCGCTTGGATTCGGCTTTGGCAACGTCTTGCGCCTTCTTTGCTTTTTCGGCACGCTCGCGGGCCAATTCCAGTTCGAAGCGCTTCCGGTTCAGGTCTTCCTGCTGATTCTGCAGGGAGGCCAGTCGTTCGGTGGCCTGGGTCCTTTGGATCGCCGACTGCAGATCCGAGCTTTCCACCATGTCCTGTCCTCCCTTCCCTCAGGACGGCTCCGGAGCCCCTCCGGGTCCCCGGAGTGCCGCCAGGCGCCTACTCCGCCAGGATCTTCGCGATATCCCCGATGACCGCCTTGGCACCCTGGGTCTCGGCCGTCGAGAACGCCTGGGGAATGCCGGGCCCCATGAGGCCGGCGACCAGCGACTTCATCTGGCTGCGCAGCTTGCCCCGCAGACGGACGATCGCCTTGGTGTGGATCTGGGAGATGCGCGACTCCGAGACGTTCAGGATGGAGCCGATCTCCTTGAGCGTGAGTTCCTCGTAGTAGTACAGGGCGATGACCAACCGCTCCCGCGACGGCAAGCGCAGGATGGCGCCGTTCATCACGTCCTTGATGTCCTCGATGTCGATCCGGTCCGTGGGATCCAGACTCAGCTTGTCCTCGACGGCGTCCACCAGGCGCGTCTGGCCGTCGCCGTCCTTGCCCTGCACGAACTCGTCCAGCGAGACCAGGTTCGTGGAGCGCACCTCGTCCACGAGGCTGTAGAGCGCGGTCGTGGACAGGTTCAGCCGCTTGGCGATCTCCTCGGTCGTGGCCTGTCGGCCCAGCGAGTTCTCGAGTTCCACGTAGGCGTTCTCGAGCTTGCGCGCCTTCTGGCGGGTGGACCGCGGAATCCAGTCGAGCGCGCGCAGTTCGTCCAGGATGGCCCCGCGGATGCGCGTGACGGCGTACGTCTCGAAACGGGTGTCTCGTTCGAGGTCGTACTTGTCGATCGCGTCCATGAGGCCGAGGATTCCGGAACTGATCAGGTCGTCCGCCTGCACCGACGGCGGCAGACCGATGGCCAGACGCCCGGCCACGTACTTCACCAGGGACACGTACCGCAGAACCAGCTTCTCGCGGATCTCCGGGGAGCGGGTGTTGCGGTAGTCCTTCCAGAGATGCTCGGCGTTCTCGCTCTTCGTCATGAAGACACCTTTTCCGTGGTTTCGAGTGAAGGCGCCAGGCTCTCCGCCATGGCTGCCGGGTCATCGAGGTCGTCGTCCAGATCGCGCTTCTTCGGTTTCGGGGCATCGGCCTTCATTGCGAATCCCTGCATGACTCCGGCCGCCAGGAGCTTCAGCAGGGCCGAGGCAAGAAGGAACGCCGTACCCGCCTTGATCAGCAGGATCCAGCCACGACTGCCGTTCGTCATTCCGACGAGAAGGACTGCCATGGTGGCCAGAAGTCCTCCCTGGGTGGCGACGGCGAGTGGCAGGCTTTCGTCCCTCTTCTTTCCCTTGGCCAAGTTCCGGTTCTCCTACGCGGAGGTCTCGACGCGGAGGTCCGAGCCGAGGATGCGGGCAATGATGGGTTCCGTGCCCGGATGGGCCGTGGAACCGCGAACACTCCGGCCGTACGTCACGCGGACGATGGGCCGGGACAGGGAAACCGCCAGGTCGACCACGCGGCCGGGGCGGATCATCTCGTCCAGCTTGGTGAGGATCACGCGCTCCACTCCCAGCGGCGCGAACGCGTCCAGCGTGAGTCGGGCCTCCTCGGTGTCGGAGGTTGCGGGCATCACCAACAGCACTTCGGGGTCGGGCAACGAACGGGCGAGCGCATCCAGACGATCCATGGCGCCCTGGTCCGCGGTGGGCACGCCGGCCGTGTCGACCAGGTAGATCCGGTCCTCGCCCAGGCGCTCCACCAGCGTTTCGAGCTGGCCGTCCATGAACGCGGACTCGAACGGCAGTCCCAGCGCCGTGGCCACGGCCTGCAGATTCTCTTCGCCCGTGAGGCTCTCGCCGTCGGCGCAGACCAGCACCGGCCGCTCGCCCGCGGCCACAAGGTCGGCGGCGATCTTGGCCAGCGTGGTGGTCTTGCCCGCACCGGTCGGTCCCACGAAGAGCGTGGGCCGATCGCCCAGGAGATCCCGCCGCCGGACCGGCCCGAACGTCTCGGCCAACGCGGCGCGAACCGCCGTGCGCGCATCTTCGTGCACGCGGTTCGCCAGGTGGCTCTCGGCCTTCCGGATGATCGCGCGCGCGGCCCGTTCGCTGGTACCGCGCCGCCTCAGCAGCTCGGCCCAGCGGACCATGGCCGGATCGACGGGCGCGTCCAGCTCCGCGGACTCCGGTGACGCGGGCAGGTCCAGCTGCGTCCTCGTGCTCGAGCCTCCGGCGATCGACGAGACGGTCTGCTTGAGCTCCCGGATCTCGTTCCGCAGCTCACCAAAGGACGGCTGGTCCTGGGCGACGGCCACGGCGGCCGTTCCGGTCACCCGGACTTCGTACACGGCGGGGGCGCCCGGGGCCGACACGCGACGCGCGCTCACCAGACGAGCGTCCTCGCCGAGCTCGACTCGGGCCTTCTGCATGGCTTGTCCGGGGGTCCGGCCCCGGTACCTGCGCTCGCTACTCATCGTTCCACTTCACCGTTCCGACAGAGGTTACGGGCGTTCCGGACGCGATCTCGGAGAACGAGAGCACGGCCACGTGCGGGAGCAACGGTTCGATCAGGCGACGCACGGCGGAGCGGATGCGGGACGACGTGAGCACGACCGGCTGTCTTCCGGTGGTGACCGCGCGCTCCACGAGCTGGTTCAGCGAGTCCAGCAACATCCGGTTCTGGTCCGGCGGCAGCGTGAGGCCACTCCCCTGCCCGCCCAGCGAGTCCCCCAGGATCGACTCGAGGTGCGGCGAGAACGTGACCGTGGCGATGGTGCCGTCCGGGTTCTTGTGCATGTCGCAGATGGCGCGACCCAGCGTGGCCCGGCACAGCTCGACGAGCGTGGGAATGTCGCGCGTGGACTGAGCGTGATCCGCCAGCGTCTCGAGGATGGTGACCAGGTCGCGGATGGACACGCGCTCGCGCAGCAGACCGGCCAGCACCTTCTGCACGCCTCCCAGCGTCATGTGGCCCGGGATCAGCTCTTCCACCACGGCCGGTGTGCGCTCGCGGACGCCGTCCACGAGTTCCTTCACTTCCTGGCGGCCGAGCAGCACGGGCGCGCTGGTCTTGATGATCTCCGTCAGGTGCGTGGCGATGACCGCCGACGGCTCGACCACGGTAAAGCCCTTCCGGTCCGCGTCGTCGCGGTCGCCCCGGGCGATCCACACCGCGGGCAGCCCGAACGCCGGTTCGCGCACGTTCAGGCCGCGGACGTCGCCGGTGGCGGTGCCCGGGTTCATGGCCAGCAACCGGTCCTTGTCGGCCTCGCCCAGGGCGATGGGGACGCCCTTCACGCGGACGCGGTACTGGTTCGGCTCGAGCTGGATGCTGTCCCGCACGTGCACCGGCGGAACCACGAACCCGAGCTCGGAGGCCACCTGGCGGCGAATCATGGTGATCCGGTCGAGCAGATCGCCTCCCTGATTGGCGTCGACCAGCGCGATCAACCCGTAGCCGATCTCCACTTCGAGCGGATCCACGACGAGCAGTTCGTCCACGGCGGACGGGCCGGTCGCGGCCTCGGCGGCTTCCTGTTTGAGCTCGAGGGCCGCGCTGGCGACCTCACGACGGGACGTGCGCACGGTCAGACCGCCGACCAGTGCCGCCAAGGCGGCCAGCACCATGAACGGCACGGTGGGCAGGCCCGGGACCAGTCCCAGCGCGGCCAGCATGCCGCTCGCCACCAGCATGGCCTGCGGGCGCAGGAACACCTGACGAACCAGATCCCCGCCCAGGTCCGTGTCGCCCGCGGCGCGCGTGACCAGGATACCGGCGGCGATCGAAACGATGAGCGCCGGGATCTGGCTGACCAGTCCGTCTCCGACCGTGAGCAGCGTGTAGGTGTTGATCGCCTCGGCAAAGCCCATGCCGCGCTGCGCCACGCCGATCACGAACCCGCCCAGGATGTTGATCAGCGTGATCACGATGCCGGCGATCGCGTCGCCGCGCACGAACTTGGACGCACCGTCCATGGCGCCGTAGAAGTCGGCTTCCTGCGAGATCTTCTCGCGGCGGTGCTTGGCCTCCGCCTCGTCGATCAGGCCGGCGTTGAGGTCCGCGTCGATCGCCATCTGCTTGCCCGGCATGGCGTCCAACGTGAATCGTGCGCCCACCTCGGCCACCCGGCCGGCACCCTTGGTGATCACGACAAACTGGATGACGACCAGGATGATGAAGATCACGAGTCCGATGACGGGGTTTCCGGAGACGACGAACTCGCCGAAGCTCTCGATGACCCGGCCGGCGAAGCCGTTCGCGAGAATGAGGCGCGTGGAGGCCACGTTCAGCGACAGGCGAAGCAGCGTCAGCACGAGCAGCAGACTCGGGAACACCGAGAAGTCCAGGGGCTCCCGCGTGGTCAGCGTGACCAGGAGAACCAGCAGCGCGAACGCGATGTTGAACGTGATGGTGAGATCGAGCAGCGGCGTGGGGACCGGCACCATCATCACGGCCAGCGTGAGGAACATGCCCAGCGCCAGCAGCACCGAGCCCTGTCGAAGGGTGTTCAGCACGTTCTTCATCGGGCGCCTCCGGCCGCCGCCTGGTCACGCTGCCGGAACACGAAGGCGAGCAGTTCCGCGACCGCCTTGTACAGCGACAGCGGCACTTCCGCGCCGACCCGGCACGCCTTGAACAGCGAGCGCGCCAGCGGCGGGTTCTCGATGATGGGGACGCCGGCCTCCCGGGCGATCTCACGGATCCGCTTGGCCATGAGGCGGGCGCCCTTGGCGACCACGCGGGGAGCGCCGCCCTTGGCGACGTCGTACTTGAGCGCCACGGCGAACCGGATCGGGTTGGTCACCACCACGTCCGCCTCCTTCACGTCCTGCATCATCCGCTGCCGGCTGAGCGCCTGCTGGAGTGCCCGCACCTTGCCCTTGATCTGCGGGTCGCCTTCGTTCTCCTTGTGCTCTTCCTTGACCTGCTGCTTCGTCATCTTGTTCTGCTCTTCGAACTCGTAGCGCTGGAAGAAGAAGTCCAGGATCGCCACGATCGCGAGCGCGAACGCCGCCGCGGCCGCCATCTTGATCATGGCGGTGAAGATGACGCGGTAGGCGCCGAACGTTTCCACCGTCATCAGCGGCGTGAACGACTCCACCGTGCTCAGCAGCGTCCACGCGACCACGCCGGCCACCACGGACATCTTGACCAGCGACTTGAAGAGCTCCATGGCGCCGCGCTTGGAGAAGATCCGCTTGAGGCCGGTGGTCGGGTTGATGCGGTTGAACTGCGGGGCCAGCGGCTGCAGCGTGAGCAGGATGCCGGTCTGGGCCAGGTTGGCCGCCACTCCGGCGGCGGCAATCAGCCCCGCCATGGGGATCACGATGCTGAAGAGGACCAGGCCGCCGTGCTTGAAGAACGGGATGATGGACGTGGCGTCCAGCGACACGGTGCCCACACCCCGGAAGATCTCCCGCACGTAGCTCGCTGCCTTGTTCGTCATGTCCGGTCCCAGCATGGCGAGCGCGGCCAGCCCCACCGCGAGCACCACCACCGAGGACACTTCCGTGGACCGAGCCACCTGCCCCTTCTCGCGAGCCTTGGCTCGCCGCCGGGGAGTGGCGGATTCGGTGCGTTCCTGTCCGGTGTCGGCCACGTGACTCTCCTAGGCGCCCGCGCCGAGCAGCGCGAGACGGTGAGCGAGTTCCGTGATGTCGCGGCGCGCGACCTCGGCGAGGTACGGCAGGGCCCAGGCCAGGCCCACGATTCCGGCGGTGATCTTGAGCGGGAAGCCCACGATGAAGACGTTCATCTGCGGCACCGAGCGAGCCAGGATGCCCAGCGCCATGGAGGTGAGCAGGAGCACGCCGACCGCCGGCGCCGCCATCTGCAGGGCCGTGCCGAACGCGTCCGCGCTGAAGCGGGTCAGTGCGGACACGTCGGCGTTGCTCAGGAACGCTTGCCCGGGGGGGAGCTGCTGGAGACTGAATCGGAGCGCGCGCAGCAGGAAGTGGTGCCCGCCCAGCGTGAGGAACAGCGCCATGGCGCACATCCACATCCAGCGGCCCATCACGGTCTGGCGGAACGGCTGGGTGGGATCCATGAACGCGGCCATGGCAAAGCCCATCTGATAGGAGATGATCTCCCCCGCCATGTTGAACGCCAGGATCAGGAGCTGCGCGAGAAAGCCCATGGCCACTCCGATCGAGATCTCTCCGATCAGGGCAAAGACGATCGTGCTCAGCGCCTCGGGAGCCGTCGGGTGGACCTCGGCGAGCGGCACCATGAGGAAGGCGAGCGCCGCGACCAGCAGGATCTTCACCTTGCGCGGAACCAGGCGCTCGCCGAAGAACGGCGCCATGGACACCAGCCCGCCGGCGCGCCCCAGGAGCAGGCCGAAGACATAGATCTGACCGAGGTCGGGAAAGAGATTCACGATTCCGCCTTAGTGCGCCATGCCGAGGGAAGAAAACAGCGTGGTGGTGTACCCGATCATGAACCGCAGCATCCACGGCAACGCGATGATCACGGCCAGAATCACGCCGATCATCTTGGGGATGAACGTGAGCGTCATTTCCTGGATCGAGGTGACGGCCTGGAAGATGCTGACCGTCAACCCGATCACGAGACCCACGCCGAGCATCGGCGAGGCCAGCATGAGCGCGGTGAAGAGCGCTTCCCGAAACATGTCCAGGGCGGATTCCGGAGTCACAGGGACCTCACGCGAAGCTTCCGGCCAGCGAGCGCACCACCAGGTGCCACCCGTCGACCAGAACGAAGAGGAGAATCTTGAAGGGCAACGAGATGAGTACGGGCGGAAGCATCAGCATGCCCATCGACATGAGGACGGACGCCACGACCATGTCGATGACCAGGAACGGAACGTAGAGAACGAAGCCCATCTGAAACGCAGTGCGCAGCTCCGAGATCACGAAGCTGGGCACGATGACTTCCAGGCCGAGGTCTTCGGGACCCTGCGGGACTTCTCCCTGGCGCAACTCCACGAAGAGACCGAGGTCCTCGGTCCGCGTGTTGCGGATCATGAACCCCTTCATGGTGCCGGCGGCGCGGGCGGCCGCCACGTCCATGCTGAGTTCACCGTCCAGATAGGGCTGCAGCGCCTCGTTCTGGATCTCCTTCCAGGTCGGCGCCATCACGAAGAACGTGAGGAAGAGCGACAGCCCGATGATGATCTGATTGGGGGGGAGCTGCTGAGTGCCGAGAGCGGTGCGCAGGAAGCCGAGCACCACCGCGATGCGCGTGAACGAGGTGGTGAGAATCAGGAAGGCCGGCGCGAGCGACAGCACCGTCATCAGCGCCAGGATCTGCAGCGACAGCGCGATCTTGGAAGGCTCGGTGGTGTCTTCCACGCCGAACGACAGCGTAGGCATGGGGATCGACGTCTGGGCCGACGCCGGGGCGGCTACGAGCGCCACCAGGGCGACCGCCGCCAGCATTCCCCAAGGTGTGATTGAAATTGCCTTCAACGCGCTTCTCCCTATCCAAGCAGCCGAGCTTCTCCCGAACGACCACGGAATACGCAAAGGCGATGCCACCCTGAGAATTTTCTAAAGTAAGCTGGAAGATGTTGCGAAACCGTGACTTGCCGTTTGGGGGCGGGCGGGACGCACGTTCGGTGCGCCGGCGGGGTGCCCAGAGTTTGAGCAGTGACCGGATTCTGGTCAGGGAGAACTGGTCAGTTTCTGCAACACGCGCAGGTCGGGCACGGGGTCCGCGGCATCCGCGACCGGCTCCGAGGCGAGGTCGGAACCGTCGGCCGGCAGTTCCGTGAGCATCTCGATATGTTGCTCGGTGACTCCCAGCACGAGAAGCCGATCCCGCACCTGCACGAGTCGCACTTCACGGCGACCGCCGAGTCCCAGGCGACCCACCGCTTTCAGGTCCCGGTGGGCCATGGGCAACACCCGCGACGTGCGGAGATGCTTGAACAGCAGGGCCAGCAGCCCGATCAGCACGAGCACCGCACCCAGCGAACCGACGGCGCGCAGCACGAGCGACAGCGTTCCCGAGCTCTCGGCTCCGGCGGCGTGAACGGGGTATGGAATCAGCGTCGCCAGCGCGACGAGGCGAAGGTCAGCTCGGCGGCGGAACGTCCGAAGCATTGATCTGTGCTCCTTCCACGTCGCGCTGTGGCAACGCGCGGAGGATCTCCGTGATGCGAACGGCGAATCGTTCGCCCTGAATACGAACCTCACCCCTTGCAATGGGCGTGCCGTTCACGGAGATCTCCAACGACTCGCCGGTCTGGCGGTTCGTTCGGAGTACGGATCCTACCTTCAGCTCCAGGAAGGAGCGCAGATCGAAGTCGACGACGCCCAGCGGCACCGTCACGGGCAGGGCCAGCGAGGACAGCCGGTCCAGCGTCAGCACACTCTCGCCCGCCCGGGGGGTCGGCGAGAACTCGGGAAGGGCGTCGGCGGAGCCGGAGGAGAGGATGTCGGTGCTCATTGGACCAGGAACTCGGTGAAGAAGAGGTTATTGAACGTGCCCCCGGACACTTCGGCGTTCAGCTGCTCCAGGAGCTCCGTCTTGAGCGTGTCACGGGCGCCGGGCGCGGTCAGCTCATCCATGCTCTTGTTCGACAGGACGTCGATCACGCGGCCCCTCAGGATCGGCATGCGGTCGGGCGCCGTCTTGGCGAGGTCGCCCTCCATTTCCAGCGACAGGGACGTCTTGAAGAAGCGGCGGCCCTTGGTCCCGGCCACGTTCACCAGAACCTCCTCGATGGGGAGCAGCGGACCGAGTTCATGCGTTTCG
>BQJX01000078.1 GCA_021604925.1 Gemmatimonadota bacterium | reverse complement strand
CAGCCGGCAGGTCACCGGGTTCACGGGAGAGTTGATGTTCGCCATGGGCACCCATCGGTCCAGGTCCGCCTGGGCTCTCGCGGGTCTTCTCGTTGCGTCCCTGGGGGGCGGCAGCGGTTGCACGCAGGAGGCGGACTCGTCCACGCCGGTCTTGAGCGTCGCCTCGGAGCCGCGTCCCGGCGGCAGCTTCCACATGATGTTCGAGCGGCCCGGCACGCTGGACCCCTGCCTGGCCGACGATGTGTACGAGGCCTGCATCATCAACCAGATCTTCGACGGTCTCCTGGAGTTCGACGTCAATCTGAATCCCGTTCCCGTGATCGCCCGGGAGTGGTCCATCTCGCGTGACGGGCGGGAGTACACCTTCGCGCTGCGCGACGACGTGCGCTTCCAGAACGGGCGTTCCGTTCGCGCGGACGACTTCGTGTACTCGTTCACGCGCATCTTCGATCCGGAACGCGGCGAGATGGGGCTGGGGGGCGAGTACCTGCAACGAATCGAAGGGGCGCTGGAGTACTACCGCGGGGAGGCCGATTCGATCTCCGGGCTTGTCGCGGTGGACGAGCTCACCCTGAAGATCCGCCTTGAGAAACCGTACGGGTCGTTCCTCTCCGCGTTGGCCATGGACCAGACGAAAGTGGTGCCCCGCGAGGAAGTGGAGCGATGGGGCGACGAGTTCGGCCAGCACCCCGTGGGCACCGGCCCCTTCGTTCTGGACCGTCTCGTGGAGAGCGACCACGACCCGCGGATGGTGTTCGTGGCGAACGAGGACTCGTTCCGTCCACGGGCCTGGCTGGACGAGATCGTGTTCCACGTGCCCTCCGACTACAACGTCGACATCGGGGCGCAGGCCTTGCTCGAGGGCACACTCAGCATGTGTGACCTTCCGCGCGACTGGCAGGACCGCGTGGATGCGGACAGCCAGTTCCGCACGATCCGGCGCCCGGAGCTGTCGTTCTCGTTCATCGGAATCAACGTGGAGTTGGAGCCGTTCCGGGACGTCCGCGTGCGCCGGGCGGTGGCCCACGCCGTGAACCGGGACCGCGTGATGGCCGTGGATCCCTCCGGGCGCGCCCCGGCCGTGGGGATTCTCCCCCCCGGAATCCTGGGCTACTCGCCGGAGCCGAAGGCGCTGCGCTACGACCCGGCGCTGGCCCGTTCCCTCCTGGTGGAAGCCGGGCACCCGGGAGGCAAGGGTCTTCCGGCGCTCCAGCACTACCAGGCCGATCGCGGCGAAGTGGGGCGTCAGGCCGATGAGATCCTCCGCGAGGACCTGGCGGCGGTCGGGATCGATCTGGAGTTCGTGTACGTGGAGTGGGACCAGTTCTCGTTGGACATGGATGCGTACCGCTTGCCGTCGTTCGGGCTCACCTGGGTGGCCGACGTTCCGGATCCCGACTCCTTCCTGTCGTCGCTGTTCACGACTCGCGGCGTCTACAACCTCTTCAAGTACTCGAACCCCACGGTGGACGCGCTGCTCGAAGAGGCTTCGGGAATGCGCGGGTCGATGGACCGTGCCGAGAAGTACCGGCAGGCCGAACGACTGATCCTGAGTGACGTTCCGGTCATTCCGCTGTTCCACATCGCAAACAACTTCGCCGTCCGTTCCGAGGTGCGCGGTCTCACCGTGACCCCGTTCGGCTACGGCAATCTCGCAATCGAGAAGGTCTGGCTCGACTCGCCCTCGAGTTGATCCGGAACACGATGAGGACGGGAATGCGCCGACGGCTGCGGAACATGACAGGATCCCTGCAATCGAGATTCATGATCTCGATGGGCATGCTGCTCGTGCTGCTCACGGGGATCATCTCCGTGGCCGTCAACAACCGACTCACGGACCTGTTGCTGCGGGAGACGCGCGCCAAGGGCGTGGCTATTGCGCAGTCGATCGGCGCCACGTCCACGAACGCCCTCTTCAGCTACGACTATGTCTCGCTGAACCAGTCCGCGCAGAAGGCGGTCTCGGGCGGCGGCATCGCCTACGTGATCCTGCTGGACAAGGAATCCAAGGTGGCCGCGCATGCGGAACGTCCCGGCCTGCGCGGGGCCGCGGCCGGGTTCGGCGAAGACCGGGTCTGGGCGCTGGACGAGCCGGAGCTCCGCAGCCAGGTCGTGTCCGTCTCGGGAACCGAGATCCGGGTGCTGGACGTGGCGTGTCCCGTGTTTCTGGATGCGGGCGAGATCCAGTGGGGGACGGTCCGGGTGGGTCTGGATCTGGAGCCGATGCACGGAGAGATCCGGCGGGTGCGGTTGATCCTGATCGGCATCGGTCTGGTGGGGCTGTTCCTGACCATGGTGGGGGTTCGGATCATCTCCCGCAAGATCACCGCCTCCATCGAGGACCTGGTGCGCGGGACGATCCAGGTCTCGCGCGGCAACCTGGATCATCGAATCGAACTGGAGAGCGAGGATGAGATCGCCACCCTGGCCCGCCACTTCAACCACATGACCGAGCAGGTGAAGAAGCAGCAGGACGAGATCGCCATTGCGAAGGGCGAACTCGAAGTGCTGAACGCGACGCTGGAGGAAAAGGTGACTCGCCGGACGAAGGACTTCCTCGCGTCGGAGGAGAAGTACCGCATCCTGGTGGACAACTCCCCCGATCCGATCCTGATCTGCCAGGACAGCGTGATCCGGTTCCTGAACCCCGCGTTCGAGGGCCTGTTCGGCTACAGCATGGATGACACCGTCCGGCAGGAGATCCGCGTGGAAGATCTGTTCGAGGCGGACGATCAGCGTCGGGCCCTGGACCTGGTGGGCGAAGTGATGCGCGGCGAGCGGGTGGATGCCCGGGAGTTCCACGGGATCTGCAAGGACGGAACGCCCAAGGCCTTCGAGGCGCGCGGAATGCGCATCTCCTACATGGGCGAGTCGGCGGTCGAGCTGATTCTCACGGACACCACCGAGAAGAAGGAGCTGCAGGAGCACCTGCTGCAGCACGAGAAGCTGCGCGCGCTGGGCGAGCTGGCCTCCGGCGTGGCCCACGATTTCAACAACATCCTGGGGATCATCCTGGGCCGGTCGCAGGTCCTGCAGGAGAAGGTCCAGGACGAGGAGATCCGTCGCGGGCTGCGCACGATCGAGCGGGCGGCATTCGACGGCGGCGAGACCGTGCGCCGCATCCAGGACTTTGCGCGATCCCGGACCGAGCGCCAGTTCGACGACGTGGACATTGCGGCGCTGCTGGTGGAGGTGGTCGAGATCACGCGGACTCGCTGGCGCGATCAGGCGGAGCTGCGCAACGTCCGGATCGATGTGGACCTGCAGCTGCAGCCGGTGAAGAACATCAAGGGGACCGGTTCCGAGCTTCGCGAGGTCTACACCAACCTCATCTTCAACGCCGTGGATGCCATGCCTTCGGGGGGCAAGATCACCATCTCGTCGGTCATGGAAGGCAGCGATACCGTCGTTCGCGTGCGCGACAACGGCGGCGGCATGAGCGAGGAAGTGCGGGCGCGGATCTTCGATCCGTTCTTCACGACCAAGGGGACCAAGGGAATGGGGCTGGGCATGTCCGTGGTCTACGGCATCGTGGAACGGCACTCCGGCCGGATCGTGGTGGAGTCCACGATCGGCGAGGGAACGTGCTTCACCATTCGCATTCCGAGCGCCGCGGCCGCGGAGCCCGAGAGCACCGAGGCGCTGCCGGAGATCACCAAGGCCGCGGCCCGCGTGCTCGTGATCGACGACGAGCCGGACATCCTGGACCTGATGTCCGACATCCTGGACGCGGGCGGGCACGAGGCGGTGGTGGCTCCCGGGGGAGTCGAGGGTCTGGAAGCGCATCGCACCGGAAACTTCGATCTGATGTTCTGCGATCTGGGAATGCGGGGCATGTCGGGATGGGAAGTCGTGAGCGCGATCCGGTCGGAGGACCGCGAGATCGGAATCGTGCTGCTGACCGGTTGGGGGGCCACCCTCTCGGAGGAGAAGGTAGCCGAGTACGGCGTGGACGCGGTGCTCAGCAAGCCGTTCGAGATGAAGCGGATCCTCGACATGGTGGACGAGCTCCGCATCCGGAAACGCCACCGCTCGGCGGCGTCGCCCGGTGCGTGAGCCCTGCCGCTAGGCGTTCTGCGGTGACTCCAGTGCGCGTTCCAGCGCGCCCCGGACGTCGTCTCCGACCTTCCGCGTGATGGAACCCACTTCCGCGAGCGCCTGGGTGGCGCGCGCCCGGATCTTCGCCGCCCAGCCGGGATCGGGAAGGCCATCGAGATTGATCAGGACGTTGTAGTACGCGCCCTCCGCGCACCCCTGGGCGGCCAGTGCCGCCACGCCCGCGTCGGAAAGCGAGTTGCGGTTTCCGTCCCGCGCCACGATGGCTGCCAGCTCCGCGGCGCGCACGGTTCTCTCCAGCACTCCCAGGGGGATCTCCGTGGCCGCCTTGGTGGCGGCAAGCATGGCCGCATCACGCGCCGCGATCTCCTGGGGCGTCTTCCGCTTCATCTTCATGGCCGCGTACAGGTCGTTGAACGAATCGGTGTCCCGGTCGATGTCCTCCCGGAACGCGTCCTTCAGCGACTGCGCCTCCAGCCCCACGTCCTTCATGGACTGCTCGTGCTCCTCGTAGCCCTTCTTGCCGACGGTGAGGCTGGCCACCATGGCGGAGAGGGCGGCCGAGAGGGATCCCAGCAGCGAGGCCACGCTGCCGCCGCCGGGCGCGGGACTGCTGCTGGACAGCTCGTCCGCAAAGTCCGCGACCGTGCGGTCCGCGAGCATACCGTCCCGCCGCAGCCGATACTCGATGATCTTCTCGCGCGGATCAAAGGCGTCCAGATCATCCAGGCCGAGGCTGCGCACGGCCGTGTGGATCAACTCGGCTTCCGGCACGCCGGCGGAGAGGCCCTGGCGGGTGAGGTAGTGGATTCCCGCGTCGCGGATCGCCTTGAGCGGGACCAGTCCCACGATCTCGCTGCCGGTCACGCGCAGGCCGCGCCTGTGCGCGCCCTCTTCGATCGCGTCGAACACGTCCTGCATGGAGGTGATGTGGTAGTTCGTGAGGTTGATCGAGATCTGGGCGGCCCCGTACTCGGGGATGTACCAACCCACCGCCTTGCACTCGCGAAACCGTCCGGGCTGCATCGCAAAGCCGCCGCTCTCGTCGCGGATCGCCACGCCGTCCGCGTCGCGCATCCGTCGTCCCCGCTCCCGGATGTCCAAGGCGATGTCGTGCGCGAGCGGCTTGGACCGTGTGTTGAGGTTCACGTTGTACGCGATGAGGAACTCGCGGGCGCCGATCGCGGTGGCCCCCGAAGCGGCATTGAATCGCGCCGGTCCGAAGTCCGGCGCCCAGTCCGCCTGCCCGTCGCGCGCCGCCAGACCTTCGTACTCGCCGGCGCGCACGTTGGCCAGGTTTCTCCACTCCGGCTTGCGCGCCGCGTGTTCGTAGAGATAGACGGGGATCTCCAGCTCCTCGCCGACCCTCTTGCCGAGACGTCGCGCGAGTTCGGCGCAATCGTCCATGGTCAGCCCGCGAACCGGAACGAACGGACACACGTCGGTGGCGCCCATACGCGCGTGGGCACCTCGGTGCTGACGCATGTCGATCACCCGGGCGGCTTCCTGGATGGCGCGGAACGCGGCCTCCAGCACATCGTCCGGAGCGCCCACCATGGTCACCACGGTGCGGTTGGTATCGGCGCCCGGATCCACGTCGAGGAGAGTGACTCCCGGAACCGATCGGATTCGCGACGTGATCGCGCTGATCTTGTCCTGGTCCCGACCCTCGCTGAAGTTCGGAACGCATTCGACGATCTGCTGCATTTGCGGAACCCTCCTGGAGGCCCGCCGCGCCGGCAAGCGGAGTGGCGTGCGTGGGCGTCAGCCTTCCGCGGGCGTGGACTGCAAGGCCAGCGGCGGCAACTTGTGCACTTCGATGATCAGGCGGCGGATCTCTTCGTACGTGGTCACGCGCGTTCCGTTCTCGATGCGGGCGGCCAGATCGTCCGGGGCGTTGAAGAGCACGGGGTGGTCCGCCATGCGGAACATCAGCTCGTCGTTGTAGCCGTCCCCGATCGCCACGATGCGGAACCCGATCTGCTTGAGCGAGCGGATCACGTTGTCCTTCCGTCCGCGGATCCGCAACCGGTAGCCGAGAACCCGGCCTTCTTCGTCCGCGCGGAACGTGTTGGCGAACAGATTGTAGGGTCCCATCCGCTGCACGATCTGCTCGGAGAACTCGTGGAACGTGTCGGACACGATCATGACCTGGGCCTTGGTACGGTACCAGGCCAGCAGTTCCGTGGCGCCCGGGTAGGGGAGCACGTCGCCGGCGATGCGGGACAGCTCGGGGAGCCGCAGATCGTGCTGCGACAACAGCTCCACCCGGCGATCCATCAGCCTTCCGAAATCCGGTTCATCGTGAGTGGTCATGGCCAGTTCCGACACACCCGTGACCCGGGCCACTTCTTCCCAGACCTCAGGGATCAGAACGCCTTCCAAGTCGGTGACAATGACCAATCGAGTCCTCCGGAGATCGAGAGCGGGAATCAGGGTTCATTTCCAAGACCGGGCAGTGTACCAGCTTCCCAGGAAGGTTGCGGGCTTCCGGGCCAGAAAGTGGTATGCTCCACGGGCTCGCCTTGCCCCAGGCCAGGAAAGCGCTAGATTGGTGCTCGGCTTTCTCTGGTGTGCCGGAGCCGGTCGAATCTCCCGAACTGAACTGAACTCGCACTGAACTGAGTCGAACCGAGGAAGCCCTGTCATGGAACGAGTCCCCGAAGAGAATCCCGCCGTGTCCGTCGAAACCACGCCCAGCGCGCCGGAAGCATCGGCGCCGGAAGCGACCGCCGATTCCCCCGATTCGGGGGCCGAGTCGGCCGTCGTACCCGAGGCGGCCAAGGTTTCCGCTCCCACGGACACCACTGCCAAGGACACCCACGAGCCGAAGGAGCCGGTGGCGGCGGAGGCTGTCCCGGCCGCGGAGAAGCCGGCTGCTGCCGCCGCGGACGCGAGTCCCGCCGACAAGCCGGCTGACACAGCCGCGGACGCGAGTCCCGCCGAGAAGCCGGCCGCCGCAGCCGCGGACGAGAAGCCCACGGACCCGGCGGCCATGGCGTCGCTCCTGGGAGACGCCGCCGCGGCTCCCACGCCCAAGGCAGGCACGCGGATCCACGGCAAGATCGTCAAGCTGGGAGAGGACTCGGCCTTTGTGGATTTCGGGGGCCGCGAGGAAGCCACGCTGGACCTCAAGGAGATCCGCGACCCGGAGGGCAAGCTCACGCGCAAGGTGGGCGATGAGATTCAGGGCACGATCACCTCGGTGAAGGGCGGAATCAAGATCTCCGTTCGATCCGGACGGTCCGTTCCCAAGAACCTGCCCATGCTGATCGAAGCGGCGCGGACGGGCGTTCCCATCGAAGGCAAGGTCACCAGCGTGAACAAGGGTGGCCTGGTGGTCCACATCATGGGAGTCCGCGGATTCTGCCCGTTCTCGCAGGTGGATCGTCACTACGTGGAGGATCCGGCCGTGTTCGTCGGCAAGAAGCTCACGTTCAAGGTGGCCTCCGCCGACGAGAAGGGCCGCAACGTGGTGCTGTCGCGTCGGGTGCTTCTGGAAGAAGAGGCCAAGTCGAACTCCGCCGAGCTCCGGACCACGTTGGAGGTCGGGAAGGTCGTGAAGGGCGTGGTCGCCCGGATCCGTCCGTTCGGCGCGTTTGTGGATCTCGGCGGCATCGATGGTCTCCTGCACGTGTCCGAGATCAGCCATGGCCGCGTGACCGATCCCTCCAAGGCGTTGCAGTTGGGCCAGGAGATCGAAGTCAAGGTGCGCAGCGTGGAGAACCTCGGCACCAAGGATGAGCGCATCGGGTTGTCGCTGAAGGATCTGCAGGAGGATCCGTGGGAGGCCGTGGCCAGCGGGCTCACCAGCGGCCAGAAGATCAAGGCCAAGGTGGTTCGCCTGGCGCCGTTCGGCGCGTTCCTTGAGATCGCCCCGGGTGTGGACGGTCTGGCGCACGTCTCCACGCTGGCCGAGGGTCACGTGGGGCAGCCCGCCGATGTGGTCAAGGTGGGCGACGAAGTGGAGCCGTGGGTCCTGTCCGTGGATCGCGAGTCCCGCCGCATTTCGTTGTCGCTGATGGAGCCGGGCGAGATGCCGGATCCGTCGGAGCGACGGGGCGGTGCGCGGCCGCGACGCGACGATCGTCGCCCGAGCCGGGACTCCGGACCGCGGGAGCACAAGTCGAGCCCGGAAGGCGTGACCGGCATGACGTCCATGCAGGAAGCGTTCGAGCGGCTCAAGTCCCGTATGGACCAGTAGCGCCGGGGCGGCTACTTCAACGACAGCTCGGCCAGCACGGGCCGGTGATCGCTGGCACCCTGGGGAGCGACCCAGGTGCCGTGGGATCGCCAGTCGCTGTCGTGATATACGTGGTCGATCTTCACGGCGCCCGCCGGCCAGCCGATGGCCGCCAGCGGGAACGATGTGGCCCACCCGTCGCGCGCCGGATGCCAGGCGTGGTCGAAGTGCCGGCTCATTTTCCACCCCTCGGCGGAAATCGGCAGCGAATTGAAGTCCCCGGCCACGATCGTGGGCGCCGGCGGTCCCGCTTCCAGGGAATCCAGCAGCGTGTCGATCTGCTGAAGTCGGGCCCGCGTGTTGGAGAGCGGCCAGCCCCAGGGCCGCGCCAAGTGGACCGCCACGAACCGGATCGGGCCGTGGGGACCGTCTACCAGGACCTCCAACGCCACGCGGGGCCAGCGGCCGCTGCTCTGCGGCAGTTCCAGGATCGTGGCGTCGAGAATCGGGAAGCGCGAGAGCACCGCAATGCCGTGCTCCCCCTCGTCCACGGAGAATGAACCGGCGAACGACCACTCCATATCCAGGGCCCGGCCCAGGTGTCCCGCCTGGTCCTGGCTTCGCGAGCGGGGGATGTCCTTTTCCACTTCCTGGAGCGCGACCAGATCCGGAGACAGGGCCGCCAGATCCTGGGCGACCGCGTC
>BQJX01000077.1 GCA_021604925.1 Gemmatimonadota bacterium | reverse complement strand
GGTAGAACGTGGGCTCGGCGATGCCGAGATCGCGGCAGACCTCCCGGACCGGAGTGCCGGCCTCCGCCTGCCGGAGCGCTCGCGTGATCTGCTCTTCCGTGAACCGCTTCCTGGGCATGGTCCCTCCTAGGGTAGGGACCGGAGTCTAGCTCCCAAATGCAAGTCCCGGTGGACCAGGTTTCGGGGGTGAAGACCAAGCCGCGCATGAGTGTCGGAGTTGACTGAACTCAACTCCTTCGCGAAGTCAGCAACTTGCTGTGGATGCGCAACAGTAGTATCCTTGTGGTTGTCGTCTGCGAGGAGGCAGCTGGTGGCGCATCTCCGGTCCACGTCGTTCGCCTGCGCCTTCTCAGCCATTGTCGCCCTCTCAGCGACGCTAGCTTCCGCGGCACGCCCTATTTTGGTCTCCCCGGACTCGCTGGGCACATCCCTGGTAGCCGGCCAGTCCGCCCAGGGCACCCTTACGATCACGAACTTGGGGCCCTCCGACCTGAACTGGACGGCTCGACTCGAACCGCGTGTCCCGGGCCCCCTCGTTGAGACGCCCTCGCCGCGAATCATGTGGGAACGATCCCACCAGCAGAATGGCACGACCGACTGGTCGTCCATGGTAGCCCAGCTCGAAGGCGCGGGCGCAACGGTGACGGAGAACTTCGAGCCGATCACGCCAGCCCTGCTTGAGAACTTCGACATCATCTGGACGATCAACTCGTGGGTGGCTTGGTCACAGCCCGAGCGGGACGCGCTCGGAAGCTGGGTGTTCAGCGGCGGGGGGCTTGTCTTTGAGGGCAACGCGAACGCTGCGGTGATTGGCTTCAACACCGTCCTTTCGACGGTTGGCGCTGGGATCCAGTACTCGACAGCGGACGGCGTGACTGGCGTGACGACCGACATCGTTGCGCATCCGACAACTGCGGGCGTCGATGAGTTGAATCTTGGTTCCGACTCGGGGGCCACCCTCAATATGGTCACTGGCCCGGCCGCACCGCTTGTACGTGATTCCGCTGGGAACGTGATGATCGCAACAAGCGAGGTCGGATCAGGGCGTGTCATAGCCATGACCGTGAAGGCGCTGCTGAACGACAACCTCTTCACGTCCGACAACTTGCAGTACGGCGTTCAACTGTTCCAGTGGCTCGGCGGTTCCCAATGGGCATCTGTCTCTCCGAGTTCCGGGACTGTCCCGCCGTCACTGTCCCAGGATGTCGCCGTCTCGTTCACGTGGTCCGCCCTCGACCCTGGGATCTACGATGCGTTCCTTTGGTTTGAGAGCAGCCCTCCGCTTGCGGACTCCGTGGCCGTCCCACTTCACCTCGAGCTGATCTCCTCACCGGACATTGATGTTGATGCGGAACAGATCGTGTTCGCGCTGGCCGAGGGTGATTTCCCACAGGCTGACTCCATACTCGTGCGGAATGTCGGAACGGAGCCATTGACCGTCGATTCGATCCTGGTCGAGGACCTTGGACCAGCGACGCCCTACGCGCTGTCGGCCACGCAGCTCTTTCTGCCGCCCGAGGCGACCGGCACGATCGTGCTCACGTTCGCTCCTCCTGCTCCCGGCCATTATCCCGCAACCCTGCGGATCCATTCGGACGACCCCGACGAACCACTGGTATCCGTGCCCATCGACGGGCAAGTCGTGGTCACGACTTCAGTGCGCACGGATCTCGGAGCTCGGTCAATCGTCTCGCTTGACTCGCCCCGGCCCAACCCATTTGCGAAGACAACAACTGCGCGGTTCCAGCTACCCCGCGCGGCCGCAGTAGCGATCACGGTACACGACGCGAGTGGACGGTTGATTCGGAAACTCGCCGGCGATTCCTACGCGCCAGGATCACATATGGTGGAGTGGGACGGTCGCGACGAGTCTGGCGTCTTCGTTTCCTCGGGCGTGTACTTCTTTCGGCTATCCACTGGGCCAGACGTTCGGACGGTGAAGGCAGTCCGAGTAGTGGACTAGGCTCTTCCGACGCCCTGCTACGGAGGACATTCGTGCGACTCCCGTTGGCTCTACTGATTTCGCTGACCCTCCCTTCGGGTTTGTCGGCCCGCACGTGGTACATCAACGCTGACGGCACGGGGGACGCGCCGTCGGTTCAGGCAGGGGTGGACTCGGCGGCGGCGGGAGACACCGTCGAGTTGGCGTGCGGGACGTACTATGAACATGACGTTCGGCTCATCTCCGGGATCACGATTAGGACCGCGCCAGGGGCGGTGGGCTGCTCGACCATTGATGGCCAAGGGAGTGCCTCGGTCGTCCTGTGCTTGGGCGTTCGCAACGTCAGCTTGGTCGGGCTCGTGGTCACCGGCGGAGGCGTCGGGATCCGGGCGTGGGCATCGACGCTGGCTGTCTCAGATTGCGTGCTCGTCGGGAACGAATACGGTGGGCTCTCCGCCCAGGAGAGCGACATCGACGCCTCCTCCTGTGTCTTCATGGACAACGGCCTCGATGACCACGGCGGTGGCGCTTCCATATGGGGAGCTCCCACTATCAGGCGAACGGGAACTCCCGTTGGCTCACGGTTGTACGCAAACAGCTTCGAGGATTGCGTATTCGGTCGCAACTCGGCGCGATTCGGTGGTGCGGTGGCGCTCAACGACGGAACAGGCGGGACCACCGCGACGTTCACCCGTTGCGTCTTCTTCGAGAATAGCGCCACACGTCGTGGAGGGGCCATCGATGTCATTGGCGTGAGCACTACGCTGACCAGTTGTACGCTTGTCCGGAACTCTATTGGCGACGCGGATGAGGGCACGATCTCGGTCTCATGGTCCGACCTGACCCTGACGAACTCCGTCCTCGCGTTCGGCCTCGGGGGGACGGCGATCCGGTGCGGTGGCGGTTCCCCTCCCCTGCTGATCTGCTGCGACGTCTATGGCAACGCGGGTGGCAACTGGGTCGGGTGCATCGCGGATCAGTATGGACAAGATGGCAACATCTCAGAGGCACCGCTCCTTTGCGACCTGCCAGGGGGGGACCTCACGCTCGCCAAGAACTCCCCGTGTCTCCCCGCCAACAACTCGTGCGGAATCCGAATGGGCGCGTACGGCGTGGGCTGCGACCCGATCAGCGTGCAACCTGACACATGGGCGCGGGTGAAGGCGAGGTATCGATGAGGAGCGTGCGAACCAATCTCCGAGCCACCTGGGCCGAAGTGCTTGCTTGCATCGGCCTCGCACTTTGCCCTTCCGACACCGCTCGCGCGACCGAGCCTCCTCACTTCGTGTTTTCGTACGGTGGAACAGGATCTGGGCCCGGACGAATGTACAGGCCCTCCGGAATCGCGACCGACGGCATGGGGCGGGTCTATGTGACCGAGACTCACAACTATCGCGTCCAAGTGTTCTCTACGACCGGCGTACCGCTATTGTCCTGGGGCTCCCAGGGCTCAGGACAGGGCCAATTCCATGGCCCGGTTGGTATAGCCGTCAGCAGTCGATACGTATACGTGACCGAGACTGTCAATGACCGCGTCCAGGTCTTCACGATGACGGGATCCTACGTGACGCAGTGGGGCGAAGAAGGTACGGGCCCCGGCGAATTCAGGCAGCCACATGGGATCGCCACTGACAGCGCAGGCAATGTGTACGTCGCGGACAGCTTGAACGACCGAGTTCAGAAGTTTACAGCCGACGGCGAGTTCCTCATGGAATGGGGTCAGTACGGGAGCGGCCAAGGAGAGTTCGCTTGGACGGTGGGTCTGGCCGTGGGCCCGTCCGACGAGATCTACGTGACCGACTACTGGAACTATCGCATCCAGAGATTCACTACCGATGGTCAGTTCGTTCTCGACTGGAGCGGCTTGGGAGACGGTCCTGGTTGGTTTCGGCGACCAACGGGGCTCTGTGTGGACACCAAGGGCGACGTGTACGTTACGGAAGTGGTTGGGGACCGAGTCGTCAAGTTTTCGGCGCACGGCGCGTTCCTGACGGACTGGGGAGGAGAGGGCGGCGACGAAGGGCAGTTCCGGTGGCCCATGCATCTAGCGATCGACGAAGGTGGACTGATCCACGTGGTCGATCGCCACAACGACCGCGTGCAGGTGTTTGGCGATCGTCCAGTCTCCGTGACCCCTGACTCCTGGGCGCGCGTGAAGGCGAGGTATCGATGATGCGGGCCTCAATCAGCTTGTGCGCAGTAGTACTTGTCGCGACTTCAAGCAGCGGTGAGACCTGGATCGTGGCCCAGAGCGGAGCCGCCGACGCCACGGAGATTCAGGGGGGCATGGATCTCGCGAGTTCCGGAGATTCTGTGCTGGTGATGCCCGGAGTCTACGCGGGAAACGTGATGCTCAAGAGCGGCGTTGCGCTCATCGGCAGTGCCGGTGCCGGCGCAACGACGGTGGACGCCGGCGGCGCGTCCGTCTGCATCGAGGGCCACAACGTGACGGAGTCCATCGTGCAGGGCCTGAGGCTCACCGGGGTAACGCACTCGGCATACTCGTACACGGGTGCAGCCGGACTCGAAGCCAGTGGGGACCTTGAGGTTCGCGATTGCGTCATAGAGCACAACTACGCGGTCGGCGGCGGCATTCACGGATCGGGAGACCTCAGGGTATTCGGCACGCGATTCTCCTCCAACGCCGGAGGAACGGACGCCGTCGACGCAGGGGCCATCCAGTGGGAAGAGGGCTCGGCGTTCATTCAAGGCTGCGTGTTCGAGCAACACAGCGATGGCCTGATTCGAGCGGGAACCCATGAGTTCACCTTCGTTGACAACACCGTTCGCGACAACGGCCTCGCGTCTTTCGGCTTCCGGGCCTTCTTCGTTGGGCCGTCGAGTGCCACAGTCAAAGGCAATCTGTTTGTCAACAATGCTGTCTCTGTCGAGGATTGGAGTTCAGACCCTCAGCTCGTCGCGGAGTTCCGAGGCAATACTTGCATACGCTCCCCCGCAGTCGTCGGGTGCGAACAAGGCGGTACGATCGAGAACAACCTCTTCACTGGAAGTTCGCAAGGCCTCAAGATCTGGGGCTCCCACTCCCGACTCGACATCCGGTGCAACAACTCGTGGGGAAACGACGTGAACTGGATCGGCTTTCCCGACCCGACGGGCACGGACGGCAACATCTCTGCCCCGCCTCTGCTCTGCGATTGGATGGGCGGGAACTTCGCCCTCTCAGAGAACTCGCCGTGTCTGCCGGAGAACAACTCATGCGGCGTTCAGATGGGTGTGCACGGAGTCGGGTGCGGCCCCGTCTCGATACAGCCCGAGTCCTGGGCGCGGGTGAAAGCGAGGTATCGATGAGGGTCCAGTTAGCTATGGGCATGGCTCTCGGGGTCGGAGGGCACGCTGCCGCGATCGCCGCCCCTCCCGATCTCGTGGTCGCTCTCACCGGACGGGACGTGAACGACTTCCTCGGCATCTCAGTGAGCACGGCCGGGGACATGAATGGAGACGGGTTCGATGACTTCGCAGTCGGCGCGAACGGGAACAAGGGTCGCGTGTACGTCAATCTTGGAGGATTCGCCATCACGCCGACGCCAGACCTGGTCCTCGCCGACAACGGTGCCAGTCGGTTCGGCGAGTCAGTAAGCTCAGCGGGCGACTTCAATGGAGACGGGTACTCAGACCTAATCGTCGGTGGGGGCTTCCGACAAGCGTACCTCTTTCATGGAGGCCCATCCCTGGATGCAAGCGTAGACCTCGTCTTCCAGGGCGAGCACAGCTTTGGCACTGCCGTGAGTAGCGCCGGAGATGTGAACGGAGATGGTTTCGACGATGTGATCATCGGAGACCATTTCCACAACGGCCAAGCGTTCATCTTCCTCGGTGGCCCTTCGGGCGACTCGGTCGCCGATGTCGTCCTGACCGGCACAGAGATACTCGCCGGGTTCGGAGCATCGGTCGGCTCCGCAGGCGATACCAACGGAGATGGATTCGATGACGTTCTGGTCGGGGCGCCCTGGTACGGATCCAACTACGCCGAGATTGGTCGCGTGTACCTCTTCTTTGGCGGCCCAACTATGGACGACACACCAGACCTCATCTTCACCGGAGAAGCGGACTTTGACACGTTCGGATACTCGCTCGGGCTTGCCGGCGACGTAGATGCGGACGGTTTCGACGACTTCATCATTGGCGCCGGACTGAACGACGCCGGAGGCTACAACGTCGGAAGGGCCTATATATACCTTGGGGACCCCGCCGTCGACGCGGTCGCCGACTGGGTCCTCACCGGGGATCCAGAATACTACAGCTTCGGCACATCCGTAGGAGGGGCAGGCGATGTCAATGCTGATGGGTTCTCGGATGTCATCGTTGGCGCGCCTTCTGGCGGAACCCTAGGCCCGGGGCGTGCACATGTGTTCTATGGCGGCGCCGAGCCCGACAACGAGGCGGACCTGATGTTCGAAGGCGAGGCCCTAGACGATCGCTTCGGGATAAGCGTCGCCTGCGCTGGCGATCTTCGCGGGGATGGCCACTCCGATCTGATAGTTGGCGCTATGTGGAACGACGCGGGCGGATTCAACGCGGGCCGAGCGTACGTGATGGCGACCGATCACTCTACGGCCGTACAGTCGATCCAAACTTCCGAGTCCCTGTCGCTCGACGGTCCCTTTCCGAATCCGCAGCACGTAGGCGCACCGTCCCGCATCTTGTTCGATCTTACTCAGGCCGAGATGGTTCGGTTTGAGTTGTACGACATACGCGGCCGACGAGTCTCAGCGATCCCTCCCCGATTGCTTCCCGCTGGCGCGGGCACACTCCTCTGGGACACTCGAGGACTGGCAACGGGGACGTACTACATTCAAATGGGCGTTTCCTCTGGGAGGAGCGCGACGAGCAAGTGGACGGTGATCCGGTAGCGTCAGCCAACCGCTCACTTCGCGCCGTCTTCCCCGCCAGTGCGCGTCCCACCGATTCAACGCTTACCGGTATGCGTTCTTGATGCGGCCCCAGGTGGTGGGCTCTTTGGAGACGGAGCCGCAGCCGACGCCATGGGCACCGATCTGGCCGCACGCACCCGAGTTCGCTGCGGCAGCCGGCGATGAGTCTCGCACGGTGAAGTCCAGTAGGTCGGGGGCGCAGAACTCGGGGTCTGCCACTACGTCGGTGACAGTCGCCTCCTCCGGCCAGAAGGAGTAGTTCTCCGCGTTGCCCCAGAAGAGATTGCAACCGGATCCGAATGGATCGATGTTCCCGACTGGCGCCGCAAATGCGTCTTCGCATTCTACTGCGAGGTTGCCGAAGACCGTGGCCGTCCCGGACACCATCACGGCCGACCCAATCCCAGAAGCTGAGCACCGGTAGAACGTGTTGTTCCCAATCGTCGCCGTAGCATCGGGGGCAATGTCGATAGCTCCACCATGTCCCGTGAGCATGCTGCAATACGCGAACGTACAGAACTCTATGGTCGCGTCGATTCCCTGAGAGATGCTGACCGCGGCTCCGCTAAGACCAGGGACCGCTTTCCGGTTGCGAAGAAACAGCGAGTTCCGAATCGTCACGAATCCCCCCGAGACATTCACTGCACCACCACCCGAGTGGTCGACAAACTCGCAGTCATTGACCTCAACAGCACTCAGCCTCTGTGCCGAGATCGCCCCGTGGGGGTTCCCCTCGAATCGCGTCCCGGTCGCCTCAAACCGGCCCCCGATCCGAAGCAAGACCGCCTGAAGGGAGGATCCTTGTTGTAGTGATCCGTTACTGGACACCACGCAGCCCATCAACGAGATTCTAGCGTCGAAACCAACGATCGCAAGATCGCCGTTGCCAACAACGTGGCAGCCCACGAGTTCCAAGCGGGTGCCAGAACATCCCCACGCCAGTCCGTTCCCTTGACCGGTGATCGTGAATCCCATCACGCGAACCGGATCTCCCTCCACGCTCTCCATGATGAGCGTGTTGACGCTGCGGCCAGACGCCGAACCACCGTCCAGAATCGTAGTCTCCGGCCCTGCCGTCCCAATCACGGTGATCCCCGGCTTCAGGAACATCACACTCGTCGACGTGACTAAGTTGGTACAGTGCACGACGCTCCGAGTTTCCGATGTCCAAGTGCCGGGGCCGACCAGCACGGTGTCGCCAGAGGCCGCGACATCGATCGCTGCCTGGATGGTGGCATAGTCCCCTGGCACTCGATAGCTCGCCGCCTCGGCTTGCGCCATCGGAACCAAGGCCAGAGCCATCAAGAGCCACCGCCGAGGTACGTTCATCTCGTGCTTCCACCTCACTCCCGGTAGCTGTTCTTGATGCGGCCCCAGGTAGTGGGTTTGATGGAGACGGAGCCGCAGCCGACTCCATGGGCACCGATCTGGCCACATCCCCCCGAATGGGCAGACGATGCGGGCGATGAGTCTCGCACGGCGAAATCCAAGAGACCCGGGTTGCAGAACTCAGGGTCCGCCACGATGTCCGTGAGAGTCGCCTCCTCCGGCCAAAAGGAGTAGTTCTCGGTGTTGCCCCAAAACAGATTGCACCCTGAATCAAGCGTGACGGTCGCAGTGGCAGCCGCGAAAGCTCGATCACACTCGACGGCGATGTTGCCGTAGGCTGTCAACGTCGCTCCGCTCCCCAGGATAGCTGACCCAATCCCAGGTCCGGGCACATAGCATCGATAGAACGTGTTGTTCGCCACGGTCGCAGTCGCGCCCACGCTGATCACGACACCTCCACCGTTCGATCCCCGCGAACTATCATACGCAAACGTACAGAACTCGATCGTCGCATCCGATCGAGTCACAGTCAGCCCCCCGCCGGAGCCCCCGGCGGCGTTCCTCAAGAACAACGACCCACGGATGGCTACGTCAGAACAGTCGCTGACGCTCAACGCCCGAGACCCTTTGTGATCAACAAACTCACAATCTTCCAGGACAAACGAGTCCAGTCCACTCGCCACGACGCCGCCAAGGCGGTTGTCTTCAAATCGAGTCCGTACTGCCTCGAACGAATGGCCAATACCATCCACGCGCACGGCTGGATGCAGCGGACTGTCCGACAATGACCCGTTGTCCGAGACGACACAGTCCTCGAGG
>BQJX01000076.1 GCA_021604925.1 Gemmatimonadota bacterium | reverse complement strand
TCCCCGGGCACGACGCCGCGCGCCCGCTCGGTTTCGGCGCGCTCCACGACGGGCACGCGATCGTGGCGCTGACGGATTCCCTGCTGTTCGTGGATCCGGTGACGGGGAGTGTGCGCCCGTTCCCGTATCCCGCGGATCATCAACTCGAGCCGGGGCGCGCGTTCTGCGTGGCGGATCTCGGCCCGCCCGGCGTGCTCGTGCGCGGGGCCGACGGTCCCGGACGCAGCTGGGCGAACCTTCTGGATCCGATCACGCTGGGTTGGTCCGATCTCTCCCGGCTGGTCGGACTTCCCGACAACGGGTTCGGACCGGCGTCGGGAACGGTGGTGGCGGATCCGCAGGGTCGCCTCTCCTGGCTGACGGCCAAGACGTTCTCCCAGCTGGACCGCGCCGGACGCTTCACGTCGATGGAGGTGGATGTGCCGGGTCGACTCCTGGGCACGGGCAGCACCGGACAGCCGGTGGTGGGTCTTGCGTCCGGAGGCGCGGCGCAGCTGACCACGTCGGGCGCGGTCCGCCATCGAACCGAGGGTCAGGTGCTGGCCGCCGACCACGCCGGGGGCCTGCTGGTGCTGGATGCGATCGACGCGCGACACGCGGAGCTGGGCACCGGAATTGTCGTGAGCCGAACCCTGCCCGATGGCCATCGCGTGGGGCCCTTCCGCCTGGCGGTCCGGACCTCGCCGGCCGCCGATGCCCCGGTCGCGGTGGCGGTCACGGGCGAAGGCACCCTGCTGATCCTGGCCGGCACCACGTCCTGGCGCCGCGAACCAATGCACGACTGGTGGGGTTCCGTAGTGGAGCGCTGGGACCCGGTCTGGGTGGGCAATCTCCTCGCCCGGTAACTGTCCTCGTTTGAGGACACTTCTACCGTGTCTCATCGCCATCGAGGGCACACTTCGGCGACTCCGGTAGACCCCCGGCTCACCTCCGGGCTCCCTTCGGACATCCTCTAAGCCATTGCTCTCAAACATATTTGGGAGTTTCGGTGTCCCCGGCTCGCCCGATGGCACACCTCCTGCACTAGAGTCGGGCGTCTCACTCACACGACACCGTCCGGCGGGAATCGGACAAGGCAGGTGATCCGTATGAGAACGCGCATTCATCTCAGAGCCCTGGGCCTCACCGGCGCCGGACTGGCTTGCTTGGCCTTGGCCGGCTGCCAGGAAGACGTCATCTACGTGCAGGACGGACCCCCGGCAGTCCCCGCCGGCGTCTACACGATCACGGGCGATGAAGCGGTGGAGATCTTCTGGAACGCGGTTCGCGGGGACGATGTCGCCGGCTACGGTGTGTATCGCAGCCGGAACGCGACCGGCGAGTACACCCGCATCGCCACGCTGCATGGCGTGGAGAGCACCGGATACACGGACTACGACGTGGCGAACGGGGTCACGTACTTCTACGCCGTGGACGCGTTCGACGCGCGTGGTCACGAGAGCGAGCTGTCGTACGAGGACGCCTTCGACACGCCGCGTCCCGCCGGCAAGAACATCACCGCCTGGGCGCGCGAAGTGGACCCCGTGCGCTCGGGCGTGGACCTCTCGGACTGGCGCACGGCCGGCTTCGTCACCGCGTGGAACGCGGTCGACGCCGACCTGTTTGTCCGCCGCCTCGACGGCGTTCTCTACCTGAACGGCACGGCGATCGGCGGCTTCTGGAACGACGTGCAGGACCTCGGCTACACCGAGTCCATGGACGACGTGTCCTGGGCGCCCGAGAACGGCTGGTCAGTGAGCCCGAACGGGGTGGAGCTGATCGCGGGACACACGTATGTGGTCTGGACGCATGACTCCTACTTCGCCAAGCTGCGCGTTGTGGCCGTCATCGAATCGGCCGGCATTCCCTCCGCAATCCTGTTCGACTGGGCCTACCAGGTCGATCGGGGCAACCCAGAGCTTGCGCCGCCCGCGCCGATCGCGACCGGTGGAAGCCTGACAGATGTGGAGGAGGCTGCGTAATGAAACGGACACTCCTGGCCATGACGGCCCTGCTGATCCTCCCGGCGACCGCGCTCGCCACGCCCGAAGTGAACGTGGACGTTCGCATCAGCGCGGCGCGCGGCAGCGGCTCCGGGTTCTGCGACAGCTCCTGCGGGTATCGGTCCTGCGGGGGAACCCATCACTCGAACGAGGCGTGGGTGGACTTTCATCCCGACCGTGGCGCGTTCGTGGCGCTGTACGCCGCGTTCTCCGACGGCTCCGTGTCCCTCGTGTTTCCCACGGAGGACTGGAACAGCCACTGGGTCGACCCGCGGGACGACTACTCGGTTCCGGTGTGGGTCCCGAACGGACTGCGCCTGGAGTCGGTGCAGGCCGTGGCCTCGCGCGAGTGGTTCGATCCTTCGGAGTGCTACGTGACGTACGCACCGAATGCGGGGTACCACCACGGCCGCGATGGACTGCAGGTCACGGTGGTCACGTCCCATCGTCGCCCGCTGGTGGCCTGGAACTTCTCGGTCGTGTGGGGCTCGTCCCATCGCTACGAGATTGCACGCAGCTGGTGCTGGGAGCCGCGTCACGTGTCTCATGTGACCTGGGCCCCTCACCGGAGTCACCAGTGGTCCGCCCGCCACAAGTCCAAGTGGAAGGCGCACCCGAGCCGCCGCTACGCGGACAGCCACACCTGGAGCCGCGACCACGGCGATCGTGACCGGGACCACTACCGGGCCGACCGGGATCGAGGCAAGAGCAGCTCGAAGTCCAAGTCACGCACGCCGGCACGGGTTCAGGAGACCCAGCGGAAGAAGGTCACCAGCACGAAGAAAACCACCAGCGTAAAGGTTGCGCGCACCGGGCGGGACCAAGCGGTTCCGGGGACAGCCCGGTGGACCTCCGGGGAGCGGTCGAGCCAGGACAAGAAGAAGGTGAAGACCGCCTCCGGCGCAAAGTCCTCGAAATCGCGGAAGGATTCTGGGGAACCCAAGCGACGTTCGGGGAGTTGAGAGGGTGAGGACGACATCAATTGGGGCGTGTCGGCCCACCCGCTCGAGGGAGTGAGCATCGTCAGCCCGCTGGCAGCCAGCCCAGCGGTTCGGTACTGCGGAAGCAAACCGGGGAACAGGGGCCCTGGGGCGTAGATTCGGTACTGGCTCCCTCACCCGGGGGGAGAGAGGAGACTCTCTCCCCCTTTTTCTATGTAAAGTCCTTGGGGACAATGAGATGGCTCGACGGCGGCAGGAGTGGACCGATTGACACCTTCGCCGCGTGCTCCGTATAATGGGCGGCCCCGGCACGCGCAAACCCCGGAAAGCGAGGACCGCATGATTCGCCGCAAGCCCAGCCTCGTCCTGGGTGCCGCCGTACTCGGCTTTGCTCTGAGCTCCGGACCGGCACAGGCCGCCGACCCGGGCGACACCGGACTCGCGTTTCTCAAGATCGGAGTGGGCGCGCGCGCCGCCGGCATGGGCGAAGCCTACGTCGCCGTTGCGCAGGACCCCACGGCCACCTTCTGGAACCCCGCCGGAATCGCCAACACACCGGGCGACGAAGTGCACGCCTCGCACAACGAGTGGATCTCGGATGTGCGGTACGAGTACCTGGCCGCCGTCCACGGAATGAAGGGCCATGCGGTCGGCGCCCACGTGGCGTTGCTGCACATGGGTGAGCTGGACGGACGCGACGAGTCGGGCAACTTTGTCGGCAGCTTCCGCGCGTACGACATCTCGGCCGGCGTGACCTACGCACGTCGCGTGATCCGCGCCGTGGAGGTGGGCGTGACCGGCAAGTTCCTCATGGAGAAGATCGATCAGGAGAACGCCACCGGGTTCGCCGGCGACTTCGGGTTGCGCTACCGGACCCCGATCGACGGCCTCACGGCCGCGGCGTCCTTCACGAACCTGGGCTCGGCCATGAAGTTCGTGGACGACTCCTTCGTCCTGCCGTTTGCGGCTCGCCTGGGCGCCGCCTACCGCACCCGCAGCCTGCTCGAGGGGCTGATCGTATCCTCGGACGTTCGCATCCCGAATGACTCGGACGCCAAGGCGCACTTCGGAGCGGAGATCTGGCCCCACGAGATGTTCGCGCTGCGCAGCGGCTACAAGACCGGCTACGACGAGGAGTCGGTCGCCTTCGGGTTCGGCGTGAAGCACCGCGAGTACATGGTGGACTACGCGTTCGTGCAGTTCTCCGACGAGTCGGAGCTGGGCGACACGCACCGCTTCTCCGTGGACTGGCGACCGCCGCTGCGATAGCCGCGACCGCCGCCCGCCACGAAGGCTTCCGGGGGCGGAACCCGGATCAGCGCTCCCACACCAGCTTGGTGGTGCGCGTCCCCTGCTCCGTATCCAGCCGGATCAGGTACACGCCGGCCGGCACCGGGTCCCCCGCGTCGTTGCGGCCGTTCCACGAGATCGCATGCCGACCCGCCTCGACGTCGCCACTGTACAGCCCGCGCACGCGCGCTCCCTCCACCGAGTAGATCGCCACGCGAACGGGTCCGTCGGCGGGGATCGCATAGTGAACGTCCGTGGTGGTCCGGGCCGGATTCGGGCGAGAGGGTTCCAGCCGCAGGTCGGCCGGGCCAGCCAGTTCGGAGACGCCCGTGGTGGACTGCACTTCGATCGTGTCCGTCCCGAACACGTCGCTCCAGATCCCCTGCGAAGTCTGCGAGCGCGCTTCCACCGTGTGGAGGCCCGGCGTCAGCGCCGGACTGTCCCAGGTGAAGTCCTCCACGTACGCGTCGAACGTGCCGTCCACCGGCGTGGCGGCGGACCAGGCGCCGCCATCCACGCGGCACTCGACCGCATCGATCGTATTGATGGTGATGTCGTGGGCGGGAGAGTAGGGCGCGTTCGGGTTCAGGTTCGGCAGCGTGGTCACGGTGGCGGTCCCGGTCCAGGTCAGCAGCGCATCCGGTGTGGGATCGGGCAACAGCTCATCCAGGGGGGCCAGCGGTGCCGGATCCAGCGGTTCGATCACGCCGTTCATGTCCGTGTCGCGCCACGCGATCTGACGCTTGGTGCCGTTGCAATAGATCGTGTGAACGTTCTGGTTCATCAGGCAGACCACGCCTCCGTTTCCACTGTCCAGAAGGCCCAGGTATCCGCTGCGCTGCTGCGCGCCACCGTCGTACTCATCCGTGGCGTAGTAGATGTGTCCGAGTTCGTGCATGGGCACGGCCTGGAAGTAGTTCGCGGCGTTGAAGGCCCAGGTGGAGTAGCGCGACATGTAGACCCAGGGCCCGCCGAAGTACGCCCACGCGTATCCGCCCGTGGAGAAGAGTCCCTGGTTCACGGCCGGATCGCTGTCCACGATGAAGTACGAGAAGCACCAGTTGGTTTCAAACGTGTCGCGCAGGTCGTTGTTGTAGGCGAAGCACTTCTCGAACGTGTTGGCGCCCGTCCATCCCGCGCCGGTCAGCGCCTCCCCGATCCAGGTGGACTCCGTTCCCTGCGGAAACGTGATGGGATCGTCGCTCACGGGGACGCCCGTGTGGATATCCACAAAGAACGAGAGCGACGCGTGCGTGTCGCCGAAGACGACCCAGGCGTCCAGTCCGTCCTGCACGCCCGTGAGCGTCTCCGTCTCTTCGGCCGTGCTCCAGTCGTACGCGGAACCGGTGCTCTCCAGAAGCCACACGCCCACCGCGGTGGTGCCGGCGAGGTAGGTGCCGCAGTCGTAGTACTCGGCGCCCAGGGGAATGTGGTCCGGAGCGTCGCGACGCGCCGGAACATCGGGCAGCGTCACGGGAACCCGGCGCGGCTCCCCGGGACGTCCCGTGCCGGCGGGCGCATCCAGCGCCAGCTCGCGCGGAGCCGCGGCCCGCTGCTCCAGGGAGTGGTTCCACACCGCCGCGATCCGCGCCGCGTCTTCCGAGCGCGATGCGAAGCGTTCCAGATCGATCGAGCGCTCGTGGCGCTCCCGGATCCAGCGGGAGACCGGCGCGAGTTCGGCCTCCCCTGCGTACACGATGGCGGCCGTGCCCGGATAGATCACGGACGCGTGTCCGCCGGCGGCCTGAAGCTCTTCGAGGAACTCGCGAGCGGTTCCCGGCGCCGAGTCGTCAAAGAAGACGAGGGATCGGTGGAGGTCCACCCAGCTGGCTCCCGCCGGAGCGGTGAAGGCCGCGCCGGCAAGGGCCGTCAGGAGTGCGAGAGAGAGTCGGTGAGCTCGGCGTGCAGTCCACATGTCGGACCTCCGGAGATGGGGGAGCGGCTATCCACCATTCTGGCACGCGCGATGGGCGCGCCGCAAGACGCCGCCGTGCGCCTCTCGCCTTGCCGCCTCCGGCTCGGCTGCACTACGCTCCCCCGGTGCCGAGACGTTCCGGACCCCAGCGCCGTCGGAGACCCCGTTGCGAGTTTGCCTGCTGACGACCCAGGACCTGGACGCGGATCCCTTCCCGCCCGATGACTGGCCCTGCGACCCCCGCCCGTTCCTTCCCGACGCGCAGTGGCACGTGGCCACCCTGGAGAAGGCCACGTCGGTGGAACACGTGACCCGCCTGGTGGGCGAGGGCTTTGACCTCTTCTTCAATCTCTGCGACGGCGCCGCGGACCAGGACGTTCCGGGCATCGAGGTCGTCCAGGCCCTGGAAGCGCTGGGCGTCCCGTTCACCGGGGCCACCTCGAGGTGCTACGAGCCCTCGCGGGAAGAGATGAAGGCGGCCTGCCGCGCGCAGGGGCTCGCCACGCCCGCCCACGTCCTGGCGCGCACCGAGGACGATCTGGAAACGGCCGTGGAGAAGCTGCGCTTCCCGATGTTCGTGAAGCACTACAGCAGCTACGCCAGCGTGGATCTCAGCCGCGCGTCCCGCGTGATGACACCCGCGGGGCTGCGTCGCCAGGCGCGAAAGATCATCTCCCGCCACGGCTGTGCGCTGATCGAGGAGTTCGTGGAGGGGATCGAGTGCACCGTCCTGGTGGCCGAGAATCCGCACGATGCCCTGCGACCTACCACGTACACGCCGCTGCAGTACGTCTTTCCTCCCGGCGAGACCTTCAAGCACGCCAAGATCAAGTGGGTGGACTACGACTGCCTGTCCTCGGAGCCGGTGACCGATCCCGTGTTGTCGGCGCGACTGCGCGACGAGTCCGCCCGGTTCTTCGTTCAGCTGGGCGGCGCCAGCTTTGGGCGATGCGACATCCGCGTGGACCGGGACGGGATTCCGTACATGCTGGAGATCAATCCCAACTGCGGCGTGTACTATCCACCCACCGCACCCGGAAGCGCGGACCTCTGCCTGGCCCACGACCCGGCGGGCCACGAGGGGTTCACCCGACAACTCGTAGAAGCCGCGTTCCGTCGGCACGAGCGCCGGCGGGAAGTCGCATAGACCGCGCGCGGAGAACTCCAAACGAAGCCCAGGGGAGAGACGAATGACCCTCAACGAGCAGCAAGAGAAGATGTGCGAGTCCAGCCGATGGGACTTCTCCGACCTTCGCGCCCTGTTCCTCAACTGTACGTTGAAGCGCTCCCCGGAGATGTCCCACACGGACGGGCTGATCGACATCTCCAAGGCGATTCTCGAGAAGAACGGCGTAACGTGCGAAGTGATCCGCCCGGTGGATCACGACATCGCGTTCGGCGTGTGGCCGGACATGACCCAGCAGGGCTGGAAGACGGACGAGTGGCCACCCATCCAGAAGAAGGTGTTGGCGGCGGACATTCTCGTGATCACGTCGCCGATCTGGCTCGGAGAGAAGTCATCCGTGTGCACGCAGGCGATCGAGCGGCTGTACGCATCGTCCAGTGATCTGAATGCGGATGGGCAGTACGCGTACTACGGCCGCGTGGCCGGGTGTCTCATCACCGGCAACGAGGACGGCGCCAAGCACTGCTCCATGAACATCCTCTACTCGCTGCAACACCTGGGGTACGTGATCCCGCCGCAGGCGGACGCGGCGTGGCTCGGCGAAGCCGGACCGGGACCTTCCTACCGGGACCCGGGGTCGGGCGGACCGGAGAACGACTTCACGAACCGCAACACCACGTTCATGACCTGGAATCTCCTGCACCTGGCGCGGATGCTGAAGTCGGCGGGCGGGATCCCGGCGCACGGGAACCAGCGTTCGTCGTGGGATGCGGGCTGCCGCTTCGACTTCCCGAATCCGGAGCACCGCTAGCGTCCTCCCGGCGCGCGGTCCTCAGTCGTCCAGCTGCGCCAGGTACGCATAGAGGTCGTTCCAGTCCTGCTCGGAGAGCGGTTCCAGGTACTTCGGTACGTTCTTGTGAAAGCGCTCGCCCTTCAGGAACTTCTCGACCTGCAGGCGCAGGTAGTCCGTGTACTGGCCGGCCAGCGGCGGCGTTCGGGTTCGACCCTCGCCCGCCTTGCCGTGGCACAGCCGGCAGTACTGTCGGTACACGGCTTCGCCGTTCGGCACGTCGCCCTCCCGACGGGGAACGTTGAACACGCGCTTGGCGATCTGGAGTCGCTCGTACGCCTCCACGCTGTCCGGCAGTGCCGGCATCTGCGACAGCAGCTCGATCCCGGACAGGTAGAGCGAGATGTCCCGCACGTCCGCTTCGGGGAGTTCCCGCTCCGTCGCGAACGGGTACATCGGGATGTTCTCCCGTTCGCGGGCCTTGAACGCGCGCAACTCGTCCGCGAGATACCGGGCCGGCAAGCCCGCCAGCCGCGGGTAGGTGCCGTCGCCCCCGCCTTCGCCGTACTCGCCGTGACAACCCGCGCAGATCTCCATGATGTCCAGGGCGTTCTCGGGATCGTAGAGCGACTCGTCCAGATCCACCGGATCTTCGTCGGCTTCCGACGCGTCTTGGGCGCGCCCGGGGTCGGCCACGCCGATGGCGCACGCCAGCGCGACGGCCAGCCCCGCGAGGACGCGGCGGCTCATGACAGATCACCCCGTCGAAACCCGCGGTACCCCAACGCCGCGCAGCCCAACCCCACGGCAAACGGGTAGACCACGGACCACACGAGGTACTGCGCGCGGCTGAAGTGATCCAGGATCACGTAGGCCGAAGGCCCCAGCAGCACGAGCTGCGGATCGAACAGGATCATGGCCGCGGTCCGGAACGACTGCAGCGGATTGAGGAGCGAGATGGCCACCGCGGACTCGGCCGGGAGGCCGCCGTTGAT
>BQJX01000075.1 GCA_021604925.1 Gemmatimonadota bacterium | reverse complement strand
CCTTCCGGTCCTCTACGACAACTGCTGGAACGGCGGCGCCGAGTTGTGGGGCCAGGCGGGGGCCTTCGACTGGTCGGTGGCGCTCCTGAACGGCTCCACGACGCTGCCGCAGCGCGAGAACGGGAAGGCCCTGCCGCAGGTCACGTCCCGGCTGGCCTGGAACCACGGGCCGGGATTGGTGCTGGGAGGATCGGGATGGGTGGGGCCGTACCTGGTGGACGGCATGGCTGCGCTTCAGGATCGCAAGGAGACCGACTTCCTCAATGCCGGCGGCGGCGTGGATCTATCCTGGACGCGTCGCCACCTGGAAGTGAACTCGGAAGTGATGTACACGAGTTGGGAGCATCCCACCTTGCCCAGGCTGGGCGCCACGTCCGGCTACGTGGAGGCCAAGCACAAGGTCCGGACGCGCTGGTTCGTGGCGAGCCGGGTGGGCTTCTTTGAACCGACCCGCGTCACGGATGGGGCCGGACAGAGCGTGCACTGGGACTACCGCGTGCGCCGCTACGAGAACGGAGTGGGGTTTCGGTGGGCGCCGCGCGTCACCGTCAAGGGCGTGGTGCAGAACAACCGCTTCCTGGGCGGCGACGCCCTGAACACGGACCACTATCTGGTCCAGCTCTCGGCCGGCTTCTAGGCGGACCGGAACACCGCCGGCGACGGCGACGTCCGGTCCGACCCGGGAGACGCGCCCCTAGCCGATCGAGCAGCTCATGTCCGCGCCGCAGCACTGCGGCGACTTGATCTTGCCGTGGCCGGCGGGGCACTTGGCCACGTCGACTTCGCGGCCGTCGTCCAGTTTCAGCGTCTCGTGGACCAACTGCTTGCCGCACTCGCCGCACGTGATCGTTCCGACGCTCATGCCGCACTTCTCGCACTTGTAAAAAGCCATGGGGCTTCCTCCGTTCCGGTGGGAGATTCACGCTGCCCGGGTCTTCATTTCGGGTAGCGGGGACACATGCTGCCCGGAACACTACCGCGCGACCCCCGCGCGCGCCACCGTATCCGCTCTCGGAGCGGCCTGGCGCGCTCTTGGCGCGGATCAGGGCGGATCGGGCGTCGGCCGGTGCCGGGGGCCGCGGGCCGGTCTCGTCCCCGCCGGGCCATCTTCTGTCCCATTTCCGGCCGGAATCGCCCGTTGTGATCGACAGAGCCCCCCTGGGCTCGCTACATTCATCCGTCCGATCCCAACTCCTGTCACCAGCCGCCGCAAACGAGAGAATCCATGATCAGCCAACGACTTCGCCTGCCTCTCCCATCGCTCCTCCTTGTTGTCCTCGCGACCGGATGGTTGTTCGCCGGATGTGGCGGCGGCTCCTCCGACAACGCGAACTCCGGCGCCCGCAGCCAGCAGTCCGGAGCGGACGCACCGACCAGTCCGATGGATCCGGAACTCGCGCAAGCCGGCGTGACCGAACTGGACCTGGCCGGCCCGCACGTTCCGCCGGCGGACTATTTCAATCCGGATGGTGCGGCGGTCACGCCCGCGCTCGGCGGACGGGTGATCCAGCACATCGCGAGCGAGCCACCGAACCTGAACTTCGCCACCGAGAACTCGGCCGTGATCCGCTGGGTTCTCCGCGAGATCCACTCGGCGTTGCTCGAGTTCAACCTGGACACCTGGGAGTACGATCCCACCATGGCCACGGCCTACACGGTCGAGGACATGGTTCTCCTGAACGAAGGGGGGGATCAGCCGGATGCCGTGGAGAGTTCGGGCCAGCGCATGCTCTACGGGAACGTCACGGACGATGGCGACGCGTACCTGCTCACGCCGGGAAGCGCGCACAACACGCTGCCTGAGCGTCGGATCCTGAAGTCCGAGGTGGAGTCGGTCCAGCGCGGCACGGTGTTCACCTTCGATCTTCGCAACGACGTCCTCTGGCACGACGGCCATCCGTTCGATGTGAACGACGTGCTGTTCTCCTGGAGCATCTACTCCAACCCGCACGTGGACTGCGACGAGAAGCGATCCACCATGGCCATGCTGGCGAACGCGGAGATCGTGGGTCCCGATGCGATCCGCTTCTTCTACAAGGAGCAGTACTTCCGCGCGATCGCGGTCTTTGATCTCGCGTTCACGCTGCTGCCCAGCCATCTCTACAACCTGAACGATCCCGACAACCCGGACTACAACCCGGACGCCACGGACGCCGAACAGGGCACCTACATCAACGAGAACCCGCACAACCTCGACTGGGTGGGGCTGGGGCCGTATCAACTCACCAAGTGGGAGCGCGGCCGCTTCCTGGAAGCGAAGAAGTTCGACGGCTTCTACAACAAGGACCCGGCGTTCTCCGGGTACATGGACACGCTTCGCTGGACCCACGTGGACGATGACAACCTGGCGTTCCAGGCGCTGCTGAACGGCGAAGTGGACATCTTCGACCGGGTGAAGTCGGAAGACTTCATGGGCGCCGCCACGCAGCAGGAAGTCTTCACCAAGAACTTCTACAAGTCGTACACGTACCTCGGCAGCCTGGGTTACACGGGATGGAACCTGTTCCGCCCCCACCTCTCCGACGTCCGCGTCCGCACGGCGCTTGCCCACGCGTTCGACGTGAAGGAGTGGATCCGCACCAACTACGAGGGCCTGGCGTTGCCGGCCACCGGCTCGCAGTTCTGGTTCGGGCCGGGCTACAACCGCGATGTGAAGCTGTTGCCCTACGACATCGAGCGCGCGCAGGAACTGCTGGCCGAGGCCGGCTGGTACGACCGGGACGGCAACGGGATCGTGGACAAGGACGGCGAGGACCTCGAGATCGAGTTCCTGATGCCGAGCGGCAACAAGGCCTCGGAAAAGCTGCTGCAGAAGATGCAGGAGTCGTACGAGAAGATCGGCGTGAGCATGAAGATCACGGCGATGGAGTGGGCGCAGTTCCTGGAGCGGATCCTGGACCGCGACTTCGATGCCTGCAACCTCGCCTGGGCCCTGACCGACGTGGAGAGCGACCCGTTCTCGCTCTGGCACAGCAAGGAAGCGGATCCGAACCGCCGTACCAGCAACCACTCGGGGCTCCAGGATCCGGAAGTGGATCGCCTGATCGATGCCATCCGCAAGGAGCTGGATCCGGACGCGCGGCACCTGCTCTACATGGACCTGCATGCCCGCCTTTATGAGCTGCAGCCGTACCTCTTCGGCTGGAACGTCCCCAAGAAGATCGCGTTCAACCGCGCCCTTCACGGCGTCAAGCTCTACAAGTTCAGCCCCGGCTACCGACTCCGGGACATGTACTACGCGGAGGGAACGCCCGGCACGCGGCCCCTCGGTTCGAGCACCTAGGCCGGAACGGGAATGGTCTCCTACGTCCTGCGGAGGATTCTCCTCATGATCCCGACGATGATCGGGATCACGCTGCTGTTGTTCGTCGTGATGCGGCTGGCTCCCGGCGATCCGGCCACGTTGGCGGTGGGGACGGTGGGCATGGGCGCCGAGGGCGCGGCCATGCAGGCCGAGTCCAACATGGAAGACGCCATCACGAAGTTCCGCAAGAAGTACAAGTTGGACGAACCGTTGCTGGTTCAGTACGGCTACTGGATCGGCTCGGTCGCACGCCTGGACTTCGGCAACGAGTTCTTCCGGCCGAACGTGAAGGTGCGGGATGAACTCTGGCGACGGATGCAGGTGACCGTGCCGCTCTCGCTGGTGTCGGTGATCCTCTCCTACCTGATCGCGCTTCCCATCGGGATCCTCACCGCGGTCAAACGCGGATCCGTGGCCGACAAGACGGCCACGCTTTCGGTGTTCCTGCTCTACTCGTTGCCGAACTTCTGGGCCGGCCTGATGTTGATCCTGATCTTCGGGAAGACGGGACTGGGCTGGCTTCCCGTACTCGGACTGCACGACAAGGACGCGGCCAGCTTCACCACGTTCCGCTACGTGATGGACGTGGTGCACCATGCGATCCTGCCCGTGGCGGTCCTGACCTACGGCGGCCTCGCCTACCTGTCCCGGCAGATGCGCGGTGGAATGCTGGAGGTGATCCGGCAGGACTACATCCGGACCGCCCGCGCCAAGGGGCTCTCGGAACGGGTCGTGGTCTACAAGCACGCGCTGCGGAACAGCCTCATTCCGGTGGTCACGCTGTTCGCCGGCATCCTGCCGATCCTCATCGGTGGCTCCGTGATCGTGGAGACCATCTTCACGATTCCGGGTATGGGGCTCTACGCCTTCGAGGGTCTGGTCCAGCGCGACTACAACGTCGTCATGGGAACGGTGACCGCATCCGCGTTCATGACGCTGGTCGGGTTCCTGATCTCGGACGTCACCTATGCGCTCGTCGATCCGAGGATTGCCTATGACTGAGAACCGCGAAGGCGCCCCGAGCGCCGCCGTTCCGGCCAAGATCCAGAGCCGCGACTACTGGGACATCGTGCTGGCCCAGCTCAACAAGCGCCGCACGTTCCGGATCTCTCTGGTGGCCCTGGTGCTGATGTATGCGGCAGCGATCTACGCTCCGTTGATCGCGAACGATCGCCCCTTGTACCTGAAGGCGGTGGACACCGCGAGCTACCGCAAGGCGGTGCGGGAGATGCGGCTTGGCGCCAACGGACTGGTCGAGCGGATCGGGACCGGGGCGGACCTGAACCTTGCGGCGATCGAGGCGGAGCGGAGCGCGATCCTCACGCGGATCGACTCCGTTCGGCAGCAGCTGCACCCCGAGGACCGCGCCTTGCCGGACGAGCTGGCGGCGGCGCTGGATCAGACCATCCAGGACGTCCGCCGCGGCAATCTCACGGCGGAGGACGCCGAGCGCGTTCACTCGCTGGTGGAGCGCATCCGCGTGGAGATGGAACCGGCCGTGCCCGGGGAGGCGGCGGTGCCGGGCAGGACCGTGACGCTGGTGCCGTTCACATCCTGGCCGGTCCTGGAAAACCTGGGACGCCTGGAAGTGTACTTCATGGCCCTGTGGGCTATCGTTCTCCTGTGGCCGATCTGGAATCCGGTCGTCAATCGATGGGCGCTGAAGGGCGACCGACTCCTGATCCGAAGGGCCCGCCGGCCGAAGATGCTGACCCTGGTCGCGCTTCCCATCCTGGCCGCGCTGGTCTGGCAGGGGAAGAGTTCGGACTTCTTCCTGAGCACCTACAAGACGGGGATCACGGATGGCGGCATCCTGGCGGAGCGGGCGATCTTTCCCTGGGTACCGTTCGGAATCGCCGAGAGCAGCGACTCGGAGTACTTCCGCCCGCCCACCTGGCATCCCGAATCCGAGATCAGCGACGAAGGCTACTACGTCAACGGGCCCCGCGCCGGGCGCTTTGACGTGACGACCCGGCTTCCCAAACCGGCCAAACCGGTGCGGGTCCAGTTTGCGGAGGTGGGCAACAACGGAGCCCTGCGCCATCCGCTGGGAACGGACAGCCTAGGTCGCGATCTGCTGGCACGGATCATCTGGGGAGGGCGCGTGAGTCTGGCGGTCGGTTTGGTGTCCACGGCGCTGCTGGTCACCATCGGCGTGATCGTGGGCAGTCTGGCCGGCTACTACGGCGGCTGGGTGGACATCCTACTGAGTCGCCTGATCGAGATCGTGCAGACGTTCCCCGTGTTCTTTCTCATCCTGATTCTCGTGGCGTTCGTGGGTCCCAGCATCATCAACATCATGCTGGTGATCGGGCTCGTGCGCTGGACCGGCGTGGCGCGCCTCGTCCGCGGCGAGTTCATTCGCCTGCGCGAGCAGGACTTCGTGGTCGCGAGCGAGGCGCTGGGCGTTCGCAACGCGCGCACGATCTTCCGCCACGTGTTGCCGAACGCCATGAGCCCGGTCCTGGTGGCGGCCACGTTCTCGGTGGCGGCCGGCATCCTGATCGAGTCCGGTCTGTCGTTTCTCGGGTTCGGGATCCAGCTGCCCATTCCGTCGTGGGGCTCGCTCTTCATCGAGAGCCGATCCTCGGAGCACTGGTGGATCCAGATCTTCCCGGGACTGCTGATCTTCCTGACCGTGTTGCTGTACAACCTGATCGGCGAAGGCGTGCGCGACGCGCTCGATCCGCGGTTGAAGGGAGCGGACTGATGGCGGAGCCGTTGCTGCGGATCGAGGGATTGCGCACGCACTTCGAAACGGACGAAGGCCTGGTGAAGGCCGTGGACGGCGTGACCTACGAGATCGGCCGGGGCGAGACGCTGGGCGTGGTGGGCGAGTCCGGCTGCGGCAAGAGCGTGACCGCCATGAGCATCCTGCAGCTGAACCCGGAGCCGCCGGCGATCTACGCGGGCGGGCAGATCCTCTTTGAAGGACGCGACCTGCTCAAGCTGTCGATCGAGGAACTCCGCAAGGTCCGGGGCAACGACATCGCCATGATCTTCCAGGAGCCCATGACGTCGCTGAATCCGGTGTTCACGGTGGGCGATCAGATCGGCGAGACCGTGCGACTTCACCGCGGACTGAACAAGAGCGATGCCCGCGACTACTCGATCGAGATGCTGCAGAAGGTGGGGATTCCCGCGCCGACCCAGCGCGTGGACGAGTACCCGCACCAGTTGTCGGGCGGGATGAAGCAGCGCGTGATGATCGCCATGGCGCTGGCGTGCGATCCCAAGCTGCTGATCGCGGACGAGCCGACCACCGCGCTGGACGTCACGATCCAGGCCCAGATCCTGGACCTCCTGCGGGAGATGCAAGCGGAGATGGGAATGTCCATCCTGCTGATCACGCACGACCTCGGCGTCGTGGCGGAGATGAGCGATCATGTCGCCGTGATGTACGCGGGAAAGATCGTGGAGTACACGGACACGAAGACGCTCTACGAGAAGTCCCGTCACCCGTATACGTTCGGACTCTTCCAGTCACTGCCGGAGATGCACGAGGCCGGAGGCGCGCGTCTCATGGAGATTCCCGGAACGGTTCCGAATCCGCTGCGGTTGCCACCCGGTTGCAAGTTCGGCCCCCGCTGTTTCAAGAGCACCGATCAGTGCGTGCAACACGAGCCGGCACTGGAGCGATCGGACGCCGGCCATGACGTCGCGTGCCACCACCCCGTGACGTCCGCGGATCGGAGCGCTGTCTGATGGAGAACTCGTTGCTCTCGGTTCGCCACCTGCAGAAGTTCTTTCCGGTGCGCAAGGGCGTCTTCCGCAAGGTGGTGGCGCAGGTCAAGGCGGTGGACGACGTCTCGTTCGACATCGCCCCGAGCGAAACGCTGGGCCTGGTGGGGGAGTCCGGCTGCGGCAAGACGACCGTGGGCCGAAGCCTGCTTCGCCTGATCGAACCCACGTCCGGGTCCGTCACGTTCGACGGACAGGACGTCCTCGAGGCCGGCGGCGCACAGCTCCGCGCCATGCGTCGGAACATGCAGATCATCTTCCAGGATCCGTATGCGTCCCTGAATCCCCGCATGTCGGTGGCGGATATCATCGGCGAGGGGCTCAAGGTCCACGGGATCATCAGGAAGCGCAAGGAGATGGAAGAGCGGGTGGAGCAGCTGCTGGAGAAGGTGAAGCTCGACCCGGTCTACATCAACCGGTATCCCCACGAGTTCTCCGGCGGCCAGCGTCAGCGGATCGGGATCGCGCGCGCGCTGAGTCTGGATCCCAAGTTCATCGTCTGTGACGAGGCGGTGTCCGCGCTGGACGTCTCCATCCAGGCGCAGATCATCAACCTGCTGGTGGGGCTGCGGGAGGAGCTGGGCCTCGCGTTCTTGTTCGTGGCGCACGACCTTTCCGTGGTCGAGCACATCAGCCACCGCGTGGCGGTGATGTATCTGGGCAAGATCGTGGAGCTGGCGCCCACCCGCGAGCTGTTCACGAATCCCAAGCATCCGTACACGCAGAGCCTCCTCTCGGCGGTTCCGCGCGCGAACCCCGGTGCCGCGCGGAATCGCACGGTGCTGAAGGGCGACGTGCCGTCACCGATCGCTCCGCCGCCCGGCTGCCCGTTCCATACGCGCTGCCCGGTGGTCATGCCGCACTGCAAGACCGAGGTGCCTCCGCTCAAGAAGTCCGGTCCCGGGCACACCTACACCTGCCACCTGGACGGCTGAGCGGAGATCCGCGGTCGCTCCGCCCGCCGTGGGGCAGAGTCGGGCTGGCTTGGTGGCCGGGCGGCGAAGCCACCGCCCGGCGTCCCGGCGGCGCGCTAGCGCACTCTCTGGCGCAGGTAGCTGGGCCGGAAGTCGCGCGTGGCACTGGCCACGAGGTTCCGCACCAGCTTCTCGTGGGCGTCGTCGGGATGGGCGGCACCCAGGCCCGACAGGCCGCCGTCCGACACGCGCAGCGAGGCCAGGGTCTCCTTGCCATGCGCGTTGCCCGTCCACACGGTGGCGGCGGACCGGGTGTCGTAGATCTTGGTCGCCAGCGAGCCCTCGATCTCGGCCTTGGCGCTCAGCGATTCCACGTTGCCGCCGATCGCGACCTTGGGGCGCACCTCCTGCGCGTCCAGGACGCCGTGGACCAGCACATCCACATGGTACAACTCGCCGATGGCACGGATCGTCTCCGGGTCCATGCGGCTTCCACCGACGGCATCCAGGACCCGACGCTCATTGCCGAGTTCCAGCACCGGCACGCCCGGCTGGGCGGCCTGGATTGCGGCCAGGAACTCGCGACTCGCCTCCTGGCGAAGGTCGTTGGGGGCGTCCGACGAGAACTCGATCATGCCCACGGTGCCGTAGGTTCTCAGGTCCATCTGCGGGGGAACCTGGACCGTGGTGGTGCTCGAGCAGGCGGCGAGCAGGGAAACAGCCGCCACGAGGGCGAGCGGAACGATGAATCTGTTCATGGGGAAACTCCTCCGGGGGTCTGGCTGGGTATCGGCCCGCCGGGCCCTCCCCTGAAGTCACCGTCGCGCGGGGCGGCCTCCTGCGGTAACGTGCCCCCAGGACGCCCAGGCGACGCATCGCGAACGCGTACCGGCGCCGGGCCCACCAGCAAGGGGAAACCGTGGCCGCCACCGCAACCAAGGGCAAACGCCCCGTCGAGATCGAGGACCTGCTCTCCCTGAAGTTCGTGAAGGGTGCCTCCATTTCACCGGACGGAACGCTCTGCGCGTTTCCGGTGCAAACCGTTCGCAAAGATCGCAAAGGATACCGATCGCACCTGTACGTGGCGGCCACGGACGG
>BQJX01000074.1 GCA_021604925.1 Gemmatimonadota bacterium | reverse complement strand
TTTTCGGGCAGATCCTCCAGTCGAAACGGCTTCTCGATGAAGCCGGCGAGATGCAGATCCGCGAACTGGCGGGTGGCCGCCTGCTCATCGTAGCCGCTCATCAGGAACACCGGTGTTTCCGGGCTCTCGCGGTGGATGACCTTGGCCGCGGCACGGCCGTCCATCCGCGGCATCGTGAGATCCAGGAGAACGGTGTGGATCTCGGACCGGTGCCGGTGAAATGCTTCGAGCCCCTCCACCCCGTCGCACGCGGTAAAAACTGTCGCCCCGGCCTGGAGCAGGACGTCCCGGGCGACGTTGCGGACGAGTTCCTCGTCGTCCACCACGAGGACTCCGCCGGTGAAACTTCCCGTCCCCCGGCGGGCTTCTTCCGGCTGGGAGACGTCCGCCGCCGCGCTTCCCTGGGCGGGGAAAACAACCCGGATCCTGGTTCCGCGTTCCGGCTCGCTGTCGACCCGGATCCCTCCCTGATAGCCGCGGACGATTCCCAGTACGGCCGAGAGCCCGAGTCCGCTTCCCGAGAACTTGGTGGAGAAGAAGGGATCGAACATCTGGCGAAGCGTGTCCTCGTTCATTCCGACGCCGTTGTCCTCCACCTCCACGAACACTGCATCGCCCACCGACATCTCCGCCCCGAGAATGAACTCGTGGCGATCCTCCTCGGCCACAGGACACTGCCCGGTCCGCAGAACGACTTGCCCGGATCGATCCTCCATCGAGTCCGACGCGTTCATCAGGAGGTTCATGACGATCTGCCGAATCTGGCTGGCATCCGCTTGAATCGGGGGCAGGTCGCGGGCCAGATCCCGACGCAGGGTGACGGCGCGGGACACCGCGGAACCCAGCAACTCGGAGATGTCCTGCACGACGCCGGACAGGTCCAACAACTCCACCTCCAGAGCCCCCCGGCCGGAGTACGCCAGCATCTGCTTGGTCAGTCCCCCGGCCCGGGTCGCGGCCTGCTCGATCTGACGGATGTTCTCGAAGCCGGGGGAGCCGTGATCCAGCTGGGTCAGTGCCAACGTGGCGTTGCCGAGGATTCCGGTCAGCAGGTTGTTGAAGTCGTGGGCAATGCCGCCGGCAAGGACGCCCAGGCTCTTCAGCTTCTCCGCGTGGGCGACCTCGGTTTCCAGGCGACGCTGCTCCACCGCCGATCGACGCCGATCGATTTCGGCCGCCGCCCGCGCCGCCATCAGTTCCAGCAGCCACCGGTCCCAGGCGCTCACGTGCATCGGTCCCGTGTGCAGGGCGGCCAGGTGACCCAGGTGACGCCCATCCGCGCCCACGATCGCCACGCCCACATAGCTCTGGAGCCTCTTCTCGGCCAACCATCGATCGTTCGGGTAGGCGCGTTGGATTCCACGGGAGTGGTAGACAAGACCGTCACCCTGGATGTCCCCGCACGGGCTTCCGATCATCTCGTACTCGTAGTTCTCGATGATCGCGCCACCCTCCCAGACCGCCAGGGTGCGGGCGGAGCCCGGGAACGATTCGTCGCACTCGGCGACTATCGAGATCTCGGCCCCCAGGCACCCCGCGACCTGCGCCACCATCACGCGGAAGAACTCGGCACCGGTGGCGCTCGCCGCGCCGGCCAGCCCGGCCCGGAACCGCTGGATCATCTTCTCGTGCTCCACGGCCGTCTGCACGCTGCGCCCGATCAGCTGAAGCAGGTCCAGGTCCTTCTCGGTCCAGGGCCGATCGTGAGGTTCCGTATCGAAGAAGCACACGGTGCCGAACTGCCGACCGTCCACCTGGATCGGAACGCCGAGGTAGGCCTGCAGGCCGAGCACCCGGACCCCGGCGTGATCGCGCCACTCGGATTCGGACGCGTGCTGGATTGCAATCGGGTGTCCCCGCTCCAGCACCTCGGCGCAGAAGGTCTGGCACAGATCGAACGCCATTCCTTCATTGAGGGACTCCGACGGATGCGCGACGAACTCGAGAAACAGCTTGTCGCCGTCGACGCGGGTCACGGTTCCGCAGGGCAAGCCGAACTGGCTGCACCCCTCCTGAAGAAACCGGCGGACCTGCTCGTTGAACACGGCCCCGGGGGTTGCGGGAAAGTCGTGACTGGAGTGGAGGGGCGGCTCGGCTGGGACGCGAGCTTCGGGCATTGCAACCCCCTGGTGGCATCTTGGGGAGGAGTGCGTGACCGGCATCCGACGCTGCACCGCCGTTCCCGGCAACTAGGGACTTCTCGTCGCAATGTATCACATGCCGGCGGGACAAGCTGCCTGCCCCCCCGGATTCACGAACGGGAGGGTGTAGGAGGCGCCCGCTCGGATCAGAACAGGGGATCCAACCCCCGGATCAGGGCGTCGATCTCCGGGAGCGTGTTGTAGTGCACCATGCTCACCCGGACGAACCCGGACTCCGGAGCGTACCCGAGCGCCTCCGCCAGGCGCCGTGCGTAGAAATCGCCGTGACGGATACCGATGCGGTGGTCATCGATCCTCCGGCTGATCTCGTCGCTCGGCACGCCGTCGACCACGAACGACACGGTGGGCACGCGCTTGCGACGATCGGATTCCGGAAGCCCGATCACGCGCGCGCGCGGCTTGCCGTTCAGGAAGTCCAGAAGCCTGGCGGCCAGCTTCTCCTCGTGGCGCGCCACCAGATCGAACATGAGTTCCACGGGCTCCGCCGATGCCGTGTCGCCCTGCCGGTGGACGGAAGCGAAGTCGCGTGCGTAGTCCTCCAACCCCAGCATGCCGTGACACAGTTCGTAGTTCACTCCGCCCGGCTGGAACTTGTAGGGAACCTGTCCGGGTCCGATGAAGAAATGATTGATCCCCGGAAGGCGAAGCAGATGCTCTTGCTTTCCGTACAACATTGCGTAGTGCGGTCCGTAGACTTTGTAGAAACTCAGCGCGTAGAAGTCCACGTCCAGGTCGCGCACGTCGATGCGGCGGTGGGGCGCAAAGGCCACGCCGTCCACGCAGACCATCGCGCCGGCATCGTGCACCACGCGGGAGATCTCGCGGACCGGATGGATCGTTCCGATCACATTGGACGCGTGCGTCAGCGCCACCCAGCGGGTTCGGTCGGTCAGCAGCGCCCGAAGGTCATCCAGCTCGAGCGACCAGCTCTCCGGGCGGACCTTCCAGGTCCGCACCCGCACGCCGCGTTCTTCCAGGCGCCGCCAGGCCCCGATGTTGGCCTCGTGATCGCAATCGGTCACGATGACCTCGTCGCCTTCGGCTAGCGTCCGGCCCAGGCACAACGCGAGATTGTGCAGGAGCTGCGTGGTCGACGGCCCCATCACGATCTCGGCGGGGGACGCATTCACGAAGCCTGCCATGGCGGCGGTGGCTTCGGCCACCCGATCCATGGCCAGTGCCGAGACGTCGTAGCTGGCGCCGTGCTGCACGTTCGACGTCACGAGATACTCGCGAATGCGCCGAAGGACCGGTTCCAGGATCTGGGAACCGCCCGCGTTGTCCAGGAACGTCCACTCGTCTTCCAGCGCGGGAAACTGGCCGCGCACGAATCCGGAATCCAGGTCCATACGGTCGGCCGTCGGCACCGCGCCTTCGGCCCCTCCTCTCACGACTCAGGGATGAAAGCGGATCTCGCGCAGGTCGCGCATGGCCCGGGTGAAGAGTTCCTCGAAGCCCGCCACGAGCTTGGACGCGAGCTCCGCGTCCCGGATCAGCAGCGAGGCAAAGCGACGCTCCGGCACGAACGGATGATCCAGGGAGAGGATCACGATGTCATCGTCGATCACGTGGAACGGATGTCCGAGTTCTCCGGAGTAGCGCACGCCGGTCACGTGGCCGAGCTCGGCAACATGTCTCCGCAGGAAGTCGTTCAGCGCGCCCGCCGTCTGCCGCGTGAAACCGAAGACCACCCGGTGCTCCACGTCGTGGTCCGACACGTGACGTGAGATGCGCCGCAGCACGCGGAAACCGTCCGCCTCGAGCCGGTCGAACGCATCCAGATCCCCCTGCTCCAGGTAGGACAGGATCCGGTGGTTGGCGGCCGTCAGCCGCGACAGGTGGCGCTTGCCGTGGCTCTCCACGCCGAGCGCCAGATCCGCGAACGCCTGCCGTCCCCGGACCTTCCCTTCCACCCCGCGAAGAAGCTCGCGGAGATCCTGCGATTCATCCGCAAAGTGGTCCGCCCGGCGGCGCGCCACGTCGACGAGCCGGTCCACCACCTCATCGGCGGCCAGCGCGGCCCAGAGGCGGGGGCGGCTCGGTTGCACCTCCACCACGCCGAGTCCGGCGAGTTTCTCCATCGCGCGGTAGATCTTGGACGTGGGGATGTCGCCTTCCCGGCAGAGCGAGGCCGCATCCGCGACTCCCAGAACCGACACGGAGGCCAGCGCCTTCTTCTCGTAGATCGAGAACCCGAGCTCATCCAGAACCGCCAGATCGTTCCACTTCATGAGTTTTTTCTACTACGAAAAGTAGATGAAAGGGAAGCGCCTTGTTCCTATGGTCTTGGAGCGCTCGAAGGCGGGCGCGGCAGGACTCGTTCCTCGCACCCCAGAACGGAGATTCAAGATGCCAGAGACAGCCGTCGGAAGCGTGATGCCCATGGTCACCGTGCCGTCCGTGGACAAGGTCCGGGACTTCTACGTGGAGAAGCTGGGATTCGAGCAGCAGATGGGCGTCCTCGGAAAGGACGGACAGCTGGATTTCACGAACGTGAGCCGGGGCGGTGCCGCCCTCATGTTTGCGCGGGATCCCGAGGGCAATGGGGCCTCCGCGGGCGTCCAGCCGGTCCAGTTCTACGTGAACGTGGCCGACGTGGACGCGGTGCACCAGGCCGTGGCCAAGGCGGGCGTGAAGGTCGTGGAGCCGCTGACGGACCAGTGGTGGGGCGACCGGACGTTCGTGGTCCACGACCCGAACGGCTATCGCGTGTGGTTCTCTTCGCACGTGAAGGACGCGGTGCCGCCTCCCGGCACGAAGATCGTCTAGACATGAGGATGGCCCGGAGCCGTGACTCCGGGCCGTCCTGTCTTTCGCTGGATTGGGTGCCGGAGGGCAGGGTATTTTCGGGGCAAACGCGGGAGCGCCATGCCACTCACGACACGTCGCCGGGATGACGTCGTCGGCCTTGCCGCCTTGACCGCCGTCGTGGCTGTCGCCACGTTGCCCGGCATCCGACACGGAATGAACTGGTCCGATACCGGCCAGATCTTCCACTTCGGGAATCGCCTCCTGAACGGAGACTTCCCTTACCGGGATTTTTCCTACCAGAGCGGCTTCCTCGGAATCCTGATCGATTCGTGGTACCAGCGAGCGTTTGGGGCCACCTACGTCTCCAGCCTGGCGGCCCGCTTCGTCGCGCAGCTCCTGACCATGGTCGGTGTGTACGTTGTCGCCCGCACGTTTTGCCGCGTCCGGGCCTCGTTCGCGATCGCGGCCGGAATGGCGCTGCTGACCCCGGTCTACTTCACCGAAGTCCTGTACGGGGGCGGCAACAACAACTACTCCAACGTGATGCTGATGGCGGGACTGGCGCTTCTGCTGCCGGTCCTGCAGGGCCACGGCGACCACGCGGATCGCCCGCGGCCGTGGCGGGTGTTCGCGTCCGGTCTGGCGTTCGCGGCCATTCTCACGGCCCGACAGAGCAACGGCATCCTGGCGATGGCAATCGTCCTGACGGGCGCCGCGTTCCTGACGCTGCGCGACCCCGGCCGCTGGCTGAGACCGTTCAGCACTCCGCTGCTGGGGGGGATGGTGGTGGGACTGGCGCTGGTCGCGGGCTACCTCGCGGCTCACCACGCGCTCCCGGACTCGATCCGCGAGCTTTTTGCGAACGCGGCGGAGAAGAAGAACATCAGCGCGCTCGCCAGCCTGGTGAACATGGTGTCGGGGGGACTCGGCGCAAACCCGGGATCCGCTCGCGTCCTGGATCTCATCGGGTGGCCGGTGCTGCTCGCGGCCGGCGCGACGTTGGCGATGGTGGGACCGCTGGCGCGGACGATTCCGGGGTCGCCCGGGACGCGACTCCTCCTGCTCCCGGCCGCGGTCGGGCTGGGTCTTCTCCTCTTCCAGATACCCGGCACCCGCCGGGCCGCACTGGTCCTGGTGAACGAGTTCCCGCGAACGCTCCTCACGTTTCTGGCCGTCGCGGCGCTGGCGTTTCCTCACCGGACCCGGGCCGTCACCGGAGTCCACGCCCCCGTCCTGGCCCTTCTGTGCGGAGCCACCCTGGCCAACGTGTGGGCGCGGAAGCTCTCCTTCATCGGGCAGCACGACGCGCCCTACGACGTACTGCTTCTGGCGTGTGTCGTCGTGCCGTTGGCGAGTTCGTCCCTCTCCTCGCGCACGAGGAACGGCGTGGCCCTGGCCTTCCTGGGGATCACGATCGGGGTGTTCGGGGTGCACGCGGCAAAGGGCCGGCTGGGGACGAGCGACGGAAACATGCGGGACGCGAACACACCCTTGGACCATCCCATGACCCGGGGAATCCTGGTCACGCCCGAAAAGGCTGCCGCCTTCGCGGCCCTTCAGCGGGAGATCCGACCCGGCGACTCGCTCTTCATCTACGGTTCCGGGGCCCCCCTCTACACTCTGCTCCAGGCCGTGAATCCCACGCGGCTCGACGTGACGTTCTCCGACGCGTTCACGAGGAGCCAGGCGGAGGAAGCGGTCCGGGCGCTCCGGGAGAATCCACCCACCTGGATCATCGAAGCGGTCAACCTCCACGACGCGTTCATCGCCTGCGACTTCGACGGATCCGCCACGTTTTACGGCCCGCACAGACAGGAGGGACCCCGCATCCTGCACGAGGGACTGGTCTCGACCCGACGCCGTTACCGCCAGGTGTTCGCCGTGCATCACCTGCTCCGCAAGGCGCCGTCCGAGCCCTACGAATGGGAGGACTGGGACGACATCGTGAACCTGCGGCTGCATCGTCGCCGCGAGTGACGCGGTGGTACACTCGTTGGCCGAACCTGACTCCACGACGATCCATCGATCCGTGCTCACCGTCCTGATCCGGAAAGACGAGGCAGCGACTTGACTCGAAGGCTCGGAATCGCCTGCGGCGTGATCGGAGCTGCCATCGCCGGTGTCCTGGGGGCGGAGCTGATCGGGTGCACCGAGAGCGCCCCTGGCCCACGCAACGTGATCATCATCTCGCTCGACACGGTGCGGCGCGACCATCTTCCGACCTACGGGTACGCACGACCGACCGCGCCCTTTGTGGACTCGCTCGCGCGCGACGCCCTGGTCTTTGACCGCGCGTTCGCGCAGGAGACGAACACGAATCCATCGCACACCTCCATGTTCACCGGGCTGTATCCGCCGGCGCACGGGAGCGTCGCCAACGGCGTTCGGCTCGGTGCCGATCAGACCGTGCTCGCCCAGATCCTGCGCGCCGCCGGGTACCGGACCGGCGGGTTCGTCTCCGGGGCCACCCTGCAGGAGAGGGCCTCCGGCCTCTCGCGCGGATTCGACCGCTACGACGACGAGTTTCCGGGGCTGCGCCGCGACGGAATGGAGACCGTGAAACGCGCGCGGGCATGGCTGTCCGAGGGATCCGCGGAGCAGCCGTTCTTCCTCTTCGTGCATCTGTACGACGCGCACGGTCCCTACCTGCCGCCCGCCGGGTACGTCGGTCTGTTCCAATCGGCGGAGGACGGTCCGTGGATCGAGCGGATCCCCGACTACCAACGGGTGCCGGACAAAAACGGCCGGCTGGTGCATCACGCCAACTGGTACGTGGATCGCTACGACGCGATGATCCGCTACGAGGACGACTGCGTGCGCGGTCTGCTGAAGGGCCAGGATCTCGAGCGGTCCATCGTGGTGGTTCTCTCGGACCACGGCGAGACCTTCCACGAACGCTACGGAAGTCTCGGCCACGGCGCCGAAGTGCACGACGAGCAGACCCGGATTCCCCTCCTGATCCGCGTGCCCGGTCTCCCGCACGCGCGCCGAAGCGAGTTCACGGAGACGGTGGACCTGCTGCCCACCCTGACCGATCTCCTGGGGCTCCCGTCGGACCCCGCCGTCCAGGGACACTCGCTCATCGCGCCGAACCAGAACCTGGGCGACCGTGAGTTCGTGTTCGCCAGCGCCCGCCCCGCGGACTCGCACTACGCGGACCGGGGCTATCGACTCGATCGCACGCGGCGTATCCACTCGATCCGGTCGGACCGGTGGAAGCTGATCCGGTTGCCCGGTCGCGAGACGGACTACGTGGAGCTGTACGATCTGACCGCCGATCCCGGCGAGCAGTCGGACGTGGCGGCCGCGCATCCGGAACTCCGCGACGAGCTCCGGGCCCGCCTGGCCGCGTGGACGTCACTGCGGGGAGCGGACGGCCCGGTTCCCGAGACGATGGACCCCGCCGTGCTCAACCAGCTGCAGTCGCTGGGATACGTGGGAGACTGACGGTGAGCCCCCCCGGCAACCCGGCCGGCCGCACCCGACGCCGCGCCTTTGGCGTCGTGGCCGTGGTGGCGGCCTCGGTGGGGGCGCTGATCCTGGCCGAGATCGGCCTTCGCCTCGCCCACATCCCGTTCGATGAGAACTGGACGCCCAGCGAGAACGCCATCGCCCGCTACGACGAGGACCTGGGGTGGGCCTACCAGGAAGGGCTGTCCCGCGAGATCCGGTTCGAGACCCGGAGCCGCGCGGTCCACTTTGACGAGTTCGGCGCCCGCGTTCGCTCCCCCGACCGGGTTCCGGATCCGGGCGCTCCTTCCATCCTCTTTGTGGGTGGGTCGTACACCATGGGGCACGGCCTCTCGTACGAGGACAGCTTTGTCGGCCGGTTCGACGACGAGGTCGCGGCTCGCGGACTGCAGGTCGTGAACCTGGGGGTCCAGGGCTACGGCAGCGACCAGGCCCTGCTTTCGATCCGCCGCCACCTGCCCCGCCTCCGTGCGAAGGTGGTGGTGTACACGTTCATCCCGTCGCACATACGCCGGACGGCGAACCACGATCGGCGGCTGCTGTACCCGGGGGGCCGCTTCCTGGGGACCAAGCCGCGGTTCGCACTCCGGGGGAACGGCGATCTGGTCCAAACACACCGCCCCGCGCGCTACGAGGACTATCGGCATTCCTACCTGGTCGACCTGGTGCGGATCGCGCTCGC
>BQJX01000073.1 GCA_021604925.1 Gemmatimonadota bacterium | reverse complement strand
CTGCGAGTCGTGTTCCTTCTCCTGCTCCCAAAGCATCCGGACTGCACGCTCCCGGATCTCCGGCGAGTACCTCGGTCGATTCCCCATGGCTCCATCCTACTCAAGATTGGGAGCCTCCGGGATTCCCGGGGCGGTTCAGATCGCGTGGATAGTACCGAACCCCCAGCCGAGCGTGGGCTCATTCTGCGACGACGAGGACCCATTTCGCCGGAACACACAATCTGAAACAACAAGGGCTGCAGGATCTGGCCACTGCGGCTGTATCCCTACCGGTGTCTCAGACGCAAACTGGATCTCGAACGTGCAGCGGAAGATTTCGAGGCGATCACCCTCGACTCGCACACCGTTCGTCGCCCGTATCTCACAGTCCGCCAGCGTCAACGAGCCCGAGCCGAGAACAGCGAAGTGCGACGCTCTCAGAATGCAGTCTTCCACGATACTGTCTTCGCTTGAAATCACTCTCGGCGGATTCCCGTAGCCAGTCCCAAAGACCCCACCGAGTTCCAACCTCGCAACAGTACCGGATACAACAGAGACAACGAGATCGGAGTTGAACGGACCCGTGATCGACGCCGATCCGGCAGGAGGCTCCCCAACGAGGTGCGTACCTTGCTTGAGAATCACAGGGCCCTCGTAGTCCCCGGCGCTCACAAAGATTGTGTCCCCCACGGCCGTGGAGTCCACTGCGGCCTGAAGCGTGGGGGCGTCACCGGTCCCCTCGGAATTGACGACCCACGTCCGCGCCTCGGCCGACGTGAACAGCGCGCACGCCAGAAACCAACAAAGGCTCACGTACGCGAACCGCCTAGTCATACCGGCCTCCTATCTGAACTCGGACTTGGTCTCACCCCACGACTGCTCGTCAAGGGAGACAGGGCGGCCGGGGAATGGACCGTGGTCCACCCACTGACCACCAACGTAAAACCACAGCACATCATCTTTCGTGATGATCGAGTTCTCGTCCAACATGGCGATGGCCTCGCTTGGTACGGGTAGATCGTCGAACGCAGCTGGCCCTTCCCATCCAAAGTCGTTGGATGCGCGCCAGAAGGCCCCTGAACGTGATACGACGTAGACGCTCGAGCCTGTGCTGAACATGCCCACTAGCTGACCGGGGCTTTCTGGGCTCCACTCCGCTTGTGCTCTGCTCACACCGAGTTGATACGCCGCCACCAAGCACAGCACCCCGATCGACGCGTACATAAAACGCCCAGCCATGCCTCCGTCCTCCTTGTTGCATCCAACCTACCAGCGACCCATACTCGATTCCACACTCATCTTCCCGGCCACCTGAAGGGCGATCATGGCGAAGCGATTCTTCTACGTATCAATCGGCATTCTCGTCCTGGCAGTGTCCTATCATCTCGGCGCGGCGAGGACCGAGGCGGAGAGCGGACTCTAGTTCGCGGGCATCACATCGAGCATGCGTGGTACGACCGTGAACACGCTGGCCATCGCCAGCAACGGCGACGTATGCGGCCGAAGTGGCGGCGTAGTCTGCTCCGGGAAACGATGGTTGGACAGATCCGGCCTGCGACTGGCAACTCATGGGAAACGTCGTGACCGGGCCTGTCTCCCAGAAGCCCAGTCCTTCGGCTCGGTGAAGGAGAGGTTCAGAAGATAGTCTCGGCGGTTCGCCAGCAGCTACCAATAACCCACATCTCGAAAGCACCTCGTGCAAAGCGGCTTCGCGACGCTCGTTTCGTTCTCGGCCCCACACCGGTGACAGTAGTGCTCGTTGTAGTCAGGGTCCTCGAACAGCGCCCAGACTGCATAACAGTCGCTGCAGAGCGGGCGGTCGGGCCCATACTTCCTGGCCTCACCACATCGAATGCAGCAACTAGTAGCCTTGGTCTTGGCTTTCGTCCGGGCTTTGGCTCTCGTTCTGGACTTGGTGGCCTTCGGTTTCGAAGACTCCGATGTCGGGTGATCTGAACTCGCCCGTGAGCGCCCCTTGTCTCCCAGGAGGCGCGATAGCCATGCCTTCGCACCGCCCTTTCCGGTTCGCAGCTCCGCCGACTTCATTATGGATCTGGCTTCCTCAATTGCTGCACGAAACGCTTCCGCATCGCGTTCCTCTGTGAGGAGCACACCCATCTCACGGTTGGTCTTCTCCGAAAACTCGTAGAGATTCAACGAGGTCACGATCAGCTGGGTCTCGTTGTAGTAGCACTTCGCATGGAGGTTCTGGTGGAAGTACACGTCGACGTTCTTGAATCTCTCCAGATCACGACTCTGGCTTTCGCTCATCTCGCTCTTCCCGTATACGATCGTGATCTTCACGCCACGACCCTCGCAATCGGAAAGTCGCTCAAGGAGAATCGGAGAGATACTGACGTACGGACTGACAAGGAAGACTTCCTTCCTGGCGTCCATGATCAGTTGCTCTAGTTTGGCCGAAACGGAAGTCGTTGTTAGAAACTCCGCCACGAGCAGCCTCCTTTCTCAAAATCAAGACAGCCATTGTTGCATCCAACCTACCAGCGACCCATACTCGATTCCACACTCATCTTCCCGACTATCTGGAGGACGGTCATGGCGAAGCGATTCATGTACGTGGCGCTTGGCATCTTCGCGGTGGCCGCAGCGTATCACCTGGGCGCGGCGATACCGGCGATCGAAGCTCCGCATCAGCTTGACCCCGAAACGCCGCGGCCCTACATTGCCGGCGCCCAAGAAGCAGCAGCAGACTTCGGATCGGGGAGTTCTGAGCCCATGTCACCATCGACATGTGTCTATTGTCGCGCCACCCCGACGGCCGGAGCATCGTGGCGCGGGTCAGCCTGTTCAAGGTACTCAGATACCGGATCTCCCTCGCTCGGACTACACCGGCATCTGGCGTCCGATCCGCCCGGACACGTCTTCGATGTGGAGACCCGCTCCATCCAGAGTTTCACAAGGGGTAGTGGGCTGATCTTGCCCGGATACACATAGACACCGACGTGGTCCCCATGGGATCGCCGCGCCCTTCCAATCGACCGGAGCCCGCGCCGTCCGGAGCCAGCCCGAAGGCGATCCAGGGTTGATGAGGCACGCTGATCTGGCCATGACGGGGCGGTACACGCATCTCTCCCCGGCGGCGCGGAAGTCTGCGGTGAGGTTGCTCGACAGTCACCCTAACTGACATAGCCACGAGCCAGTCACCCCGAAGTCGGCAAGAATGGCGGGCCGAACCTGGGCTGACGCCCGGCGGATCCGAACAATCCTGGGCATACTCGTTGTGGGGCGCGGGGCACGAAGGCTCACCCGTCCCCGAAGCGAACGGAGAGAGCCGGAGGAGTGAAATGATCGCACCCATCATGGTGGCCGTGGCCGCAGCAGTTTCATTGCGGCCGACCACGCCGACTCCGGCCGACTCGGAGCCTGGTCAGACCGCACCCATGTCCACGCGAGCGATTCCACTGGCCCCGGAATCCGTGGTCCTCACCGAACTCTCTGCACCTTCTCCGCGACCTTGGTCCCAGCCCAGAATCAAGATGACGGGAGTTCATCGCGGCCCCTGGGGATGGACCGCCTCGGGCGGATTCTGTGGCGGCGGGCGTTCCTACAGAGTGCGCTACCTTCCATTCATCCAGGTCCACGGCCTCCTTCACGATGGCACGCTCCGCCACGTTCGGTACGCTCGGGGCGACGGACTTGCTGGGTTGCAGGTCGGGATGCGCGACGTTTGGGCGCGCAGCGAGCCCGGTCGATAGGGACGCTTCGCTAGACCTACAAGACCCGGGCTGCGATGACCGCGACAGGCTCCCAGTGGTATGGGTCGCCGAGTGGGAGGCCAGCACCTGAGTCCTGCAGCTAGGGAGGCGGCGGTGAGGCTGCTGGACGGCCCAGAGTCAACCCCGCTGAACCCTCCTGACTCCCAAGTCTTGTAACCACCGCAACCCAGGAGTAAGCTTGCCGGAGGACTCACACCTTCTGGGGGTGCTCCATGCTGCGTTTCGCGCTCGTGCTGGCCGCCCTCCTCGTATCTCCCCCCGCGCTTTCTGCTCGTACCTGGCACATCAACGCTGACGGCACGGGAGATGCGCCCACGATTCAGGCCGCGATGGACAGCGTCAGCGCAGGTGACTCCGTGCTCGTTGCACCAGGAACCTATCCAGGGGACATCGATCTGGTCTCCGGGGTCTCCATCGTCGGTTCGGCCGGGTCCCACGCCACGATCATCGACGCGACTTCCACCGGCATCTGCCTGGACGGGGGAGATCCATGGAGTCGCTCCTATCAGAGCCCCCTGGCCGATGTCCTTGTCCAGGGCCTCACGCTGACTGGCATCCGCCAAACTGGGTATGGCAACTCCGGATGCTGCGCGCTACAGGCGGTCGGCGACGTGGAACTTCGAGACTGCCGCGTCATCGACAACGACTCTGCCCGCAGCCCGCAGATCAACTTCCGCGGCGACCTCACGGTGATCGGATGCGAGATCGCACGCAACCGTGCGGGCTGGGACGTGCCGTTCACCGGCGGAATCGAGTTCAATGGCGGAGGCACCGGAACGCTCCGAGTACTGGATTCCACGATTGAGGATTGCGAGTCGCCCGCCATTTGGGTCCAGGACGGCGGCCTCCATTTGGCTGACAGCGTTCTGCGCGGCAACGGTCATGCCGCGATCGAACTGGGCCACTGGCTCATCCCGGCCAACCTCTCCGCGACGATCGAGCGCAATCTCTTCATCGACAACCACAACGCGATCGTCGTCCATCTCGATGACAATCAAGGAATCGCGATTTTGCACAACACGTTCGTGGGAGGAGAGTACGCGCTCGGTCCTTTCCTCGGCATGGATCCGCTGATCCACGGCAACCTGTTCTCAGGGGCCGAACGGGACGGACTGATCCTCTGCAACGCCTGCACGAACCCCGAACTCACATGCAACAACTCCTGGGGCAACGGCCGCGCCAACTGGTACAACTTCGCCGACCCCACGGGAACGGGCGGCAACATTTCGGAGGCACCACAGTTCTGTGATTTCCCCGGAGGCGTGTACACGGTATCCGAGAATTCCCCGTGCCTGCCCGCCAACAACTCGTGCGGGATTCAGATCGGCGCATTCGGTAAGGGTTGCGGGCCGATTTCCGTCACCCCCGAGTCCTGGGCGCGGGTGAAGGCGAGGTATCGATGAGGGCCTACGCGGCCGGATTGATCGGGGCCATCGCCCCCTTGACGCTCTTGATGCCCCTAGTGGCTTCCGGGCAGTGCGTCAACTATGAGGACTACCTAGGATACAACGGCTTCGTGGCCCCGGGCAAAGTCTGGGACATCACCGTCTCAGGCGACCTCGCGTATGTGGTGGCCGAGGAAGCAGGCCTGTTGATTCTTGACGTTTCCAACCCGGAGTCCGTCGAGATCATCGGTAGCATCGACACGCCAGAGAGACCCACCTCTGTTGCGTTGTCTGGCCGCCACGCATACGTGACTGCATGGGATTTTGGCCTCTACGTCGTGGATGTTCTGGACCCTACATCCCCATCGATCGTTGGGCACATCGGAGGGCAACTGATGTTCAGAGTCGCCGTCTCAGGTTCCTTGGCCTACGTCGTGGATGTCATCCAAGGACTAATGATCCTCGATGTATCCGACCCCACCACCCCGTCGCTCCTGTCCAGAGTCTTAACGCCCCTGCTGACCTGGGATGTCGCAGTCTCGGGAGACTACGCATACCTAGTCGACGACACAGGGTTCCTGGTCGTGGATGTCAGCGACGCGGCGGCGCCCGAAATCGCAGGAACGATCCCGCTCACGTACGAGCTGGAGCGGGTCGCACTCTTCGGTAGCTACGCCTATGTCACGAGAGCCAACAGCGGCTTGGCCATCATTGACATCTCGAATCCCGAGTCCCCGACGATCGCCGTGAGCTTGGAACGACCATTCCGCGTTCGCGATCTGGATTTCGAGGGTTCGAGTGCCTGGGTCACACACTTAGAGGGCCTCTCAAAGCTGGATCTTTCGGACCCTCTGGCGCCGTCAGTTGGCCCAACGTATGACACGGAGGGCGGACGCGCTGTCGCGATCGCAGGGCGATGGATCCTCGTTGCGCGGGATGCGGAAGTCGTCGTCGTAGACACATCCATTCCGCCGCCGCCTCCTGCACTCATTTCGTCGATCGTGCTCAACCAACGGATCCAGAAGATGCTTGTTTCGGAGGGAGTGGCATATGTGGGAACGGCATCCTCTGGCGTAGGCCGACTCCACGTCCTCGATGTCTCCATCCCCGAGTCGCCCACAATCCTGGGGGAAGTAGATACGCCGGGAGAGGTCAGGGACCTGCAAGTACAGGATGATCGCCTGTACGCGACGAACTGGGAGTGGGGACTTCAAGTCGTGGACATCTCAGACCCGATCGCCCCAACGATCGTTGGGAGCATCGACACTCCGGGATGGGCTGGCGGGGTGGCCGTTTCGGACGAGTACGCATACGTGGGCGGCCTCAACTACGGACTCCACATTGTGAACGTATTCGACCCCACTCAGAGGCGGCGATGTACGCATAGCCGCCGGATAGGGCGATGCCGTTCGGCGACTCGGGCAAGTCGAGACCGCCAACGACCGTTGGCGCTGAGCGGTCGGAGACATCGACCACTTCGAACCGCCCCGTGGATGACCCAAAAAGCCCTCCCACGTACGCATAGTCGCCTGCCGCTGCCACCTCCTGAGCCCAACAGGACGTGAGCACTGAGCCCTCGAGTGACGGCGCGGCGGGGAGGAAGCGTCGGAAGCCTGCAGATTCTCGACCTCTCGAACCCCGCTGCGCCTAAGAGGGTCGGATTCGTCGAGACACGCGGTGCTGCCAAGAGCGTGTCGCTGTCCGGAAGCTACGCCTATGTGTTGAGCGAGGGATGGGGGGTTGAGGTCGCCGATGTATCGGATCCGACTTTCCCGAGGATTCTAGGAGGCGTTCCCTACGGAGGATGTTGTCTTGCCGACGCTGTAGCAGCCGGCGGTTCGGTGTACTTGGCAGCTTCGGCAGGGATCCTGATACTCGCTGCTCATTGCGAGAAGCCGGTCCCAGTGCTGCTCTCCGGATTCACAGCGATGAATCGCGACCAGGCCGTCGAGCTCTCCTGGTTCACCTCCTTCGAGTCCGCCCACGAAGGGTTCCACGTCTACCGAAGCGGCCAGCTAGCCTCCGGCTACTCCCGGCTCAACGACCGGCTGCTGCGAGGCCGCAGCCCATACTCGTACCTGGACTCCACCGTCCGACCGATGACCACGTACTACTACCAGCTGGGAGCGGTCGATCTCCGGGGCCAGGAGGTCCTTCACCCGCCCACATCCGTGACGACGCTCCCGGCACGTTCCATCCGAACGGCGCTGGCACCTGGCTCACCGAATCCGTTCCGTCGGAAGACAGCGCTGAGCTTCACGCTGGCCAAGGCCGACGCGGTCACTCTGGCCATCTACGACGTGACCGGCCGGCTGGTACGCGAGGTCATCCGTGATGATCTACCAGAAGGCGAGCACACGGCCTCGTGGAATGGCCGCGACGACGCCGGGCTCCGTGTAGCCGGCGGCCCTTACTTCGTTCGCCTGATGGCCGGCGGCGAGTCCCGGGCGGAGAAGGTGGTGTTTCTCGGGGAGTAGAATCTACTCCCGGTAGTAGTTCTTGAGTCGGCCCCACGACGTTGGATCCACACTGACATCGGAGCACCCCTCGCCAAGCGCGCCAATCTGCCCACAAGCTCCGACAAGCGCTGGAGAGTTCTCCTGAAGCGTGAAGTTCCCATTCACGTCATCACAGAACAGAGGGTCTTCGAGGAGATCCGTCGGCTCCAGGGTCCAACCTCCGCTCGTGTTCCCTTCGACATTTGACCAGAAGTCGTTGCAGCCAGTACCGAAGTGAAGTGAACCGGCGTCAGAAGCCCAAACCGCCTCCCCTCCCTGTGACCCGGCCACGATGTTGTTCGCGAAGGTCATCCAGCCGCTTCCGATCGCCACAACCGCGACACCACCCGCTACCGCAGAACATCCCACGAACGTGTTGTTCCGAACGTTCCCTGTACAATCCTCCCACCACAAGCCCGCTCCCAGGGACGCTAGGCACGAGTCGTTGGCGAACACACAGAACTCGATATCACCCGACACGCCGCCGACGCGAACCGCGCCGCCTTCATAGATCTCTGCCGTGTTGCCGGCAAACAGGCATCGCTGGATCCGGAACCCGCCGGCCGTGGTCGTAACATCCACGCAGACGCCGCCTCCTGGCCCCCGATTCCCGATGAACTGCGAATCCTGCACGATCACGAAGGAATCCGCCGCACGAACACATCCCCCATCGTTCCCTTCGAACAAGCACCTCCGAACCGTCAGGTCGTCGTCGAACACCTCAATGATCCCGCCGTCCCCTTGGTTCCCGACGAACTCACAGTCCTCAAGCACGACACGCGAGTGAAGCGCTCCAATCGCCGCGCGGTCCACTTGATTGGTTCCCGTGTTTCCCGTGAACCGACAAGATCGAATCGTAAGTCCGTCGTTGTAGGCGGAGGCCACTGCGTTTCCGCCGTTCTGGGGAGAGCCCCCGGCTCCGGTCAGGGTGAGCCCTTCCAGCACCAGCGGCCCCGAACCCTCTTGCTCCCCAAAGAAGATCAGGTGGAAGGAGGCTCCGGCCGCACCGGCGTGTTCACCATCAATGATCGTAGCGGTCGCACCCTCTGTGCCCACGATCGTCACACCTCCACTCGGAAAGCCACATGCGGTCACTGTAAAGGGGAAGCCGCGTTCGTAGATCACTCGCGTGTCCCGGGCTGTCCACGTTCCCGGCCCGACCAGAACGCTGTCGCCGGCGACCGCTGCGTCAAGCGCCGCCAGCAGGGACGAGTAGTCGCCTGGGACAGCAATGGACGCAGCCTGCCCCACTGAGGAAACGGCCAACAGCAAGATCATCACGATGGCACATCGCATGGGCAGACTCCTTCCAACAAGCGTACCAGCCCACGCCCCCCATCCGTAGCCCCCGCCCACGCAAACCCACGGAGATACTCCGGAGACGCCCAATCCCCCGCCCCCCCAAACACGTACAGTGTTGCAACCACGTAGGTTACGCCCCCTCATATTGGTGGAGGCGGCGGGAATCGAACGGCGGGTGGAGACGCCCTACTCCCGGTAGCCG
>BQJX01000072.1 GCA_021604925.1 Gemmatimonadota bacterium | reverse complement strand
GCCCTGGAACGACACGCCTTCCTCGATCACGAGCTTGGCCGTGACCATCTCGCCTTCGAGGCGCGAACCGCTCTGGAGCGTGATCTTTTCCGACGCGTTGAGGTCACCCTTGATCGTGCCGGCGACCACCGCGTTGCGGACCTTCACTTCGGCGTCGACCTGGCCGTTCTTGCCGACCACGAGCGTCTCCGAGATGTTGAGCTTGCCGGTGAACTCCCCATCGACGCGGAGGTTGCCGGTCACATTGAAGGTACCTTCGAACAGCGAGCCTTCACTGATGATGGAAGTCGCTTCGCCGTTGTCCGGACCGAGTCCCGGCTTCTTGCCGATCATGAGTGCCTCCTGAGTGTTCGGGGTCGCGAAGGGCCCGTGACGTTATCGGACCGCTCCAGAGGTGTCAAGTTGGCCTCCCTGGTTCCGTTCATCGACGAGGTTGAGGCGGTCCTTTAGCCGCTTCTGGGGTTGTCCGGGGAAAGGCTGGAATCCCTGACAGCAAGCCCGGGGTGGTCAGGAGCGCCCTGGGCGGGTTCCGGCCCCGGACCTTTCCGGCCCGGACCCTGTCAGGCCCCGCTCGCCTCGGCGCTCACCGGCGGGACGGAGCGGGCGTCGTCCAGCCGGGCGTACCACACGCCCAGCGCCAGGGCGGTCCAGTAGGCGCCCTCCCGGGCCCCGGAGTAAAAAGGGATCTCGTGGGAGAGCCACCGCTCCATTCCGGGAGCGGCCTCCCGGATCTCGGCCACGTCCAGGATGCGGGATCGCAATGCGGGCTCGTCCGTCTCCAGCAGGCGCGTGATGTTGCCGGAGCGGAATCCGCGCTTCTTCCGCTGGATCAGAGCGTCCGGCAGGCGACCGGCCGCCCAGTGGCGGAGCAGGCGCTTCGTGTTGGTGCGGGGGGTGCGCGCGCGGACCCGGTGGGTGGCCGGCTGCGTCAGCACGAAGTCCACCAGGTCCCGGTCCAGGAACGGCATGCGGATCTCCGCGGACGTGGCCATGCCGGCCGAGTCCGCAAACGACATCAGGTTCTCCGTGAGGAAGGTCTGGGCCATGACCCATTGGATCTGGTCCAGGTCGCCGCGTCCGGGCGGCGCCTCACCGTACAGGCGCTCCACGGTGTCCAGGCAACCGGACACGTTGCGCGCCTCGCCGAACATCTCGTGCAGGTCCTGCAGGGGAAGCGGACGATTGATCAGGTAGCGCGCGCTGGCCGGTGCGCCGATCCGGCCGTCTCCGAAGAAGGGGCGCGGGCCGTTGAGGTGTCGCGACATCCGTTGGAGCAGCGCGTCCGGCAGCCAGCGCAGCGCGTGGAGCGTCCGCAACTCGATGAGGTCCTTGTTGAGGCGATACCCCCCGAGGATCTCATCGCCACCGTGACCGCACAGAAGAACGGTGGCGCGATCCCGGGCCGCCCGCACGAGTTGCCAGGTCGCCAGAGCCACGCCGTCTCCCACCGGTTCTGTCAGGTCGCCAAGCGCGGAGTCCAGGTCGCGCACGCGCTCCTGGTGCGACACGCGGATCTTGGTATTGAGCGGCTGCGTGGCCCCCGGCTCGGCGGCATCGGCGCAGTAGGAAAAGGACGGGATCTCATCGCCGCCGGTGGCCAGGATGGTCTGGCTGTCGATCCCGTTCGAGAGAAACAGGCCCACGGGCACATCGCTGACCAGGCAGCGCGCCGTGGCCTGGCGCAGCAGATGGTCGAACCGCTCCACGCACTCGGTCGTGATCGCGGAGGGCGCCGCCGTCTGGGCGGGCATCACGTACCAGCGGCGCGTTTGCACGCCGGCGGCATCGAGTTTCAGGTAGTGGCCGGGGCGGAGCTTGGAGATGTCGCGCAGGATCGTGCGCGGACTCACCACGTACCGCATCGTCATGAGCTCCAGCAGCGAGTCGGGATCCAGGGCCTTGTGGATCCACGGGGCCGCCAGCAGCGCCGAAATGGACGAGCCGAACGTGAATCGATCCGGCGCGGCGTGGTAGAAGAGCGGCTTCTCGCCGAACCGATCGCGAACGAGCCACAGGGTGCGCTCTTCCCGGTCGTACATGGCAAACGCGAACTGGCCCACCAGCGACGGCAGGATCTCCACGCCGCGCTTCGCCCATCCCTCCAGCAGGATCTCCGTGTCCGTGGCGGACCGGAGCCTTGACCGATCCAGGCCGAGCTCCCGGGCCAGGTCCGAGTGGTTGTAGATCTCGCCGTTGAAGCTGATCACGTAGCGACCGCAGGCGCTCGACATCGGTTGGTGACCGGCCGGACTCGGATCGAGAATGGCCAGTCGCCGATGGCCGAGTTCCACGTTTGCGCCGGTCCACTGGCCCGTTCCATCCGGGCCGCGCCGCGCCAGTCGCTCCAGCATCTGCGGCACCACGCCGGCCGAGTCCGCCGGCGAGCCCTGGAAGTGGAAGATGCCCGCGATCCCGCACATACGCTTGCCTCGGTTTCTACGCCACGTTTCGGTGCAGGAGTTCCTGCGCCAGGCCGAGAATCTCGTCGGCGGAAATGCCGGCGAGTTCGCCCGTCGCTTTCGATTGCAGCAGTCTGCCGTTTCTGCCGGGGAAGAACCAGTGCGCAGGATCGATGCTCGCGTCGAAGAGACTGATTCGCGGCACGTCGTGCACGTGGGCGAAGTGACCCGGGCCGCAATCGTTGGCGATGACCAGGGCCGCCCTGCGCACGATCTCGGCCCCCTCGGCGATGGGCGGCGCGAAGTGCACCTGGAATCCGTCGTCGGCTTCCTCCAGGAACGCGCGCTCCTCCGTCATGTCCGGCCCCAGCAGGAATTGCACGGGACGATCGAGCCCCAGCGTCTGTGCGATCGTTCGATACTTGGGCATGGGGTAGCGCTTGATTGCCGTCCGTCCGCCGGGAATGATCAACACGTACCCTTCGGCCTGCCGCGGCGTGGCGTCCGCGAAGTCGGCCACCGTCTTCCCCAGCAGACGCGTGTAGCTTTCCCCGATGTACGCCTTCAGGTCGAAGGGAATCGAGCGGGCCTGCAGGAGACGTTGCCCCGGGTGCACGAACCCGGTGACCGGCGCCGACGTGGACATGCGCGCCAGCAGCGCGGTCCGGAGCGACTTGCGCCGATGAAGGAACGCCCGCCGGCACGGAAGCCGACGCAGCTCGCGCGCAATCCCGAACAACGTGCCCCAGCCCGCGTTGACCGGGTACACCACCAGCCGGTCGATGAGACCCAGCGCGTCCAGGGTTCCCGCGGATCGCTCCGGCGCGATGCCCACGATCTCGTCGTCCGGGTGCGCGGACCGCAGCAGCCGGAAGAAGGGGATCTGCACCGCCTGCTCGCCGATGGAGTCCGGGCAGTACTGGGTGAACACGAACGAGGCGCCGGGCGCGCTCACGCCCGCACCGCCGCCAGCAGCTGATCGGCCGTGTTCTCCCAGCGGAACTCGCGCGCCTTCTCCAGGCCGGCGGCCGCCAACCGCCGCCGCAACCCGTCGTCCTCCATGAGCCGGCGAACCGCGCGGCGGACGTGCCAGGAGTTCCGCCGCACCAGCAGCGCCGTCTCCTCGTGGATGGCGAAGTCCTGGGTGCCCGATCGCGTGCACACCACGGCCACGCCGCAGGCCATCGCCTCGATGGTCTGGTTGGACCAGCCCGCGCCCTTCTCCGCCGACACGAACACGTCGGACGAACCGTAGATCGTCCGAATGGTGTCGCGCGGGATGTTCAGGTCCAACCGCACGCGCGCGCGGCAGCGGAACTCCGGGGGCAGGCCCGCCGTGTGGCCGGTCGTGGACTGATCGAAGAAACCCAGCTCCACGTCGCGCCGCTTCGCGAGTGCGCCCACGGCGCGGGCGACAATGCGGGATCCCTTGCGTCGGCGGGAGAAGCGCCCGTTCGCGATGATGCGAAAGCGGCCGGGCGGCGCGGGATGCGCTTCTTCCGGACGCAACGGATAGAAGAGGTCCAGGTTGATGCCGCCCACCACCGGCGACGCGCGAACGCGGTACTTCTTTTGCAGCCAGTCCACCATGCCGCGGGAGTTGGCCAGCATTCCCACCCGACCGCTCCGGCCGTCGGCGGCGATCTCGTCCTCGCGCGCGGTCTTGGGGATGATCCAGTAGAAGTAGCGACGTTCCGCCGGGAATTCCAGGAACTCGGAGTAGATCCCCTGCTCCGAGGCGAGCAGCACGCGCGGCGGATCCTGGCGCAGCTCGTCGATCGTGGCCACGCGGCCGCGGTAGTCCATGTAGTCGGGGCGGGTGGCTTCCGGCGTGGCGATCGTGAAGTCGACCCCGCGCGCGGTGAGCGCATTGCCGAGTTCGATGTAGCGCAGGTTTCCGCCGTAGAGTCCCAGGTGCGGAATGATCACCGCGATGTCACGCTGGGCCATGACGCCTCGTTGGACGGTCTCTCGCAAGGTCCGCTCCGCGACGGCCGTCAGCGGAGCGTGCGACAGTATACTGCGACCGTTCCAGCGGGCAAGGCGAGGGCGTTTGGGAGGGAGGCGCGGAGGCCGGTGCCCGGAGGAGGCGGCGGGGTGGCCGCCTCCCGTTCCGGGTCACGCGGTGTGCTAGTAGCCGATGCGCGCTTCGACGGCGTGCATGAACTGGCTCTCGTCGCCGGGGAAGGCGCCGAGTTCGCGTCCGTAGACGGCGTAGTCGATGGTGATCACCGGAATCGACAGGCTGGCCCCGAAGGAGCCGTAGCCCTGGTTGAAGCCCGCTCGCACGGAGAGAACCGGAAGGGCGATCTCGGCGCCCAGATGGAGCTTGTTCCCGAGCGAGCCTCCATCGAACGTGTTGCGGACATCGGCGGCCAGGATCAGTCGCCGGATCGGCCCGACCGTTTCACCCAGCGGGCGGAAGGCGGTCCCGAAGTCGACGGCGGTGTCGATCCCCTCTCCGCCGACGTAGCCGACCGCGTCGCGGAGAACCGCGCCGGCGGTCCACCGGGATCCCACGGGCTGCCAGGTCAGCCCCAGATCCATGGCGAATCCGGGGTCCGCGGTCTCCAGTTCGTCCAGGACCTCTTCCGGATCGAAGTCCGACACTTCCAAGGCCGTGAGTGCCCGGCTGGTCTCGCGTCGCCAGATTCCCTTCACGGCGCCGCCCACGCGCAGGTTCGCGCGCCCGAGTTCCATCCCCGCGCCCACCACGCCCACGATGTCGTCGTGGATCTGGGCGTAGACGCGCGGCTCGTAGATGCCGCGATCGATCTTGAACTGGACGCTGCCCGTCGTGTACACGCCGATTCCGAGATTCGGACGCGTGATATCGCTGTAGGCGCGCGCATCGGCCGCGACCCAGCGATCGTCATACGGGGCCAGCGAATCAAAGAACTCCTGGTCCACGGTTTCGAAGTCCGAGAACTGCTCCTCGTTCTCGCGGATGAAGTCCACGACCTCGAGGAACTCGTCGTCGATGGCGCCGTGCACTCCCACGCCGGAGACGCGCGTTCGCTCGAGATGCGCGAGGCCGGCCGGGTTGTAGTAGAGGACGTTGCGATCGTCGGCCACGGCCACGAACGCGTTGCCCATGCCCAGCGGGCGAATGCCGTGAAGGGAAGGCGCCCGCGCTTCCGCCGCGGCCAGCGACGGCAGACACATGAGGCCCAGAAGCGGGGCGATCCGTAGCGTCGTTTTCAAGGGGGATTCCTTTCTCAGCAGCCGGAAAGCCGGCTGTCCTCGTCGACGGTACCGTCGCCATCATCGTCGATGCCGTTCATGCACTCCTCGTCCGTGAGTCCGTCTCCGTCGTTGTCGCCCTCGCCGGGGTTGCCGGGGATTCCGGTGTTCACGTAGAACGCCGACAGGTCTCCGCCCAGGGACTCGATCAGATCGCCCAACTCGTCCACGTCCAGGCCGGAATCGTCGAGCGCATCGATGAGCAGATCCCCGCCCTCGTCGAGCAGCAGATTCAGGTCACCGATCATGTTGTTCAGGTCTTCCGGCGGGAGGTTGTCGATGCCGTCCAGCGAGAAGTCGCCTTCGTCGCCGAGTTGGAAGTCGTTCGGCGAGAGGTCGGACGCGTCGATGACGCCATCTCCGTTCGTGTCGCGCAGGCGCAGGATGCCGCGCAGCGTGTACGCCACCGCGAGGTCCAGATCCACGTTCGCATCCGAGAACGGCCCCTCGGTTTCGCGGTGCCGGATCGGCTCCAGGGCATCGAGCACCTGCCGATTCACCCGGTAGATCGAGTTGGCGACCGACGCCTCGTGATTGAAGATGCCGGAGGCGCCGCTGCCCGCAGACGACGAGCCTTCGGGCCGGTCCGCGGTCAGCGTCTGGACCAGCGAGAACACGTCCACCTCGGCGTTCAGCACCGTCGCCTTGGCGAAGTGGTACCGGGCGTCGGCGCTGTTGGGCCGGAGTTCGACGGCCTGCGTGAACTTCTCCTCCGCGACGGCGTACTCGGCCTCCTGGATCGCGGCGCGACCCCGGGCCATGAGGACATCAAAGCTCTCCTCGTTCACGCCCCACTCGAGAATGTTGTTACAGCCGGTGAGCAGCGAAAGTGCCACCACACTGGCCAGAACACTGCCGGAACTGGTCAATCTTGGCCGGTACATCGCTCTCAACCTCCGGAACCATCAACGATTCCAATGAAATGGCATGGCCGGGATCGGGGGCGGCGATCCGTTGGGTGACCTAGGATCGGGCCGGAGCGGAATAGCCTTGAGTGGAAAACTGATGCTGGAGAGTGCGGCCACGCGGGGGGCGGGATCCGGAATCCGGCCGGGACGCCGGCGGAGGAGCGGAGCGAACGCTCGGCGGGGCTTGGGATCGTGGAAGCGGCGCGGTCGGCGGGGCGTCGATCAGGCGAAGGGTGCGGCGGGGTCGTCAGGGCGCCGATCAGGAGACGAGCGAGGCGTCGTCGATGGAGGCGCCGATCAGGAGGCGGGAATCTCTCCCAGGACGTCGTCCACGACTTCCACGAACTCTTCCCATTCGAAGGGCTTGCGGAGGATCCGGTCCGCGCCGCGCCTCTGGGCGATCTCCAGATAGTCCATCCGCGAGGAGAGGTCCAGCGAGGACGGACTGCCGCCCCCCGACACGGCAATGATCTTGACCGTGGTGCTCTCTCGCCGGAGGTCCTCGATCGTGGCGATGCCCTCCTTGCCGGGCATGAAGATGTCGGTGATGACCAGGTCGTGGCGGCGCGTCTTGAACATCTCCACCCCGTCGTGGCCGTCGCCGGCCACGTCGACCTGGTGTCCCACGGGGCGCAGCATGCCCTTGAGCATGCTCAGGACGCTGGGCTCATCATCAATGATCAGGATCGACGCCAATGGGGACACCTCCGGCAGACAGTATGTCGACTTGGGCAGTCGGCATCAACCGTTTGGACGGGAAACGTGGGCGGGCTGTTCAGCAACCGGCGCCGGCCTAGCAACAGCCGCCGCCGTCGTAGAACCAGGTGGATCCGGTCACGTGCAGGTCCGCGCGCCCCAGCGATTCCAGGTTCGCGGCGGTCTTGTCGCACACGGCGAGCGGCATGTCCCGAAGCAGGAAGTGCCCGGCGCCGTCGTCCCAGGCGGGCTGATCCCCGAAGTAGATCGCCGCGCGGCCGGTGAACACGCAGGCACCGTCCGCGGGCACCGGATCCTTGAGGGCGCAGACCTCCAGGCTCTCCAGCAGGATCGCGTGGTCCACGTCGTAGCGAGCGGTGTCCAGCATCCGGTACGGACGCCGCGCGCGAATCTCGATCGTGCCGAAGCCGGCTTCGACCAGAAGCTCCAGGTAACGATCGTAGGTGGTGGCGCCGGAGAGGCACATGGCCCGGAGCCGCTCGTCACCGGTCAGACTGGCGGGAAGGGGCTCGGGCGCCACCGGGTCCGACAGGACGAAGCGCGCTCCGGGTTTCAGCACCCGGTGCATCTCGGCGAGGGCGCGCACCAGATCCGCTTCTTCGAAGATGTTGAACAGGCAGTTCTGCGCGCTGATGTCCACGGACCCGGCTTCCAGAGGCAACTCCAGCGCATCGCCGGCGTGCAGCGAAACGAAGTCCTCGCGGAACCAGTCGTTCTCCGCGGCGGCGACGGCGAGATTCTCCGCGGCCGCCTGTCGCATGCGCGCCACCGGGTCCACGCCGATCACGGCGCCCGGTCGACGGCTGAAGTACGCGAACTGCAGCAGTTCCAGCCCGCCGCCGACTCCCACGTAGAGGACGGTGGGCTCGTCCACCAGATCGCGCGGATGAACCGTGCTTCCGCATCCGTAGTTCATGTCGTTCATGCGCTGCGGCACGTTGAGTCCCGGCAGGGCGAAGCGCGGCGTGGTGGTGCAGCACAGTCCCGGCTCCGGCGTCTCCGCGACGTCCGAGTAGTACTGGCGCGTGGTTTCCAGATAGCTCATTCGGTGCCTCCCAGGTTGATGCACTTACGATGGCGCCGAGAAAGCGTGACGGCCGGCCGGCCGGCTACGGGTCGAGCCGGTTCAGCAGATCGCGAGCCTGATCGGCCCGGGCAAAGCCCGGATCCTGCTCCAGCGCGGCCGCCAGCGCCAGACGCGCTTCCTCCGAGCGGCCCCGGTGGAACTCCACCACGCCCAGCATGTAACGTTTCAGCGCGTCGTCCGGCGCGATCGACAGGGCGGTCTGCAGCGACGTGGCGGCGTCGTCCAGCAGGCGGTTCTTGTACTGGGCCCACCCCAACGTACCGAGCACGTGGGCGTTGCGCGGGGCGAGTTCGGCGGCGCGGCGGGCGTGCACTTCCGCCAGAACCGGATCGAGATCCAGATCGGCCAGCAGCCAGGCCAGGTTGTTGTGGGCCTCCACCAGTCGCTCGTTCTGAATCAGCGCGGTGCGGTACGCCTTGATCGCCTCCTGCGGTCGTCCCGCCTCCGCCTCCGCCAGACCGAGCAGGTAGGCGGGCGTCCAGTCCTCGGGGGAGAGATCGCGCGCGCTTTCGAAGCACCGGGCCGCGGCCGCCGGCTTTCCGAGTTGCATCTCCACCTTGCCCAGGTGGATCCATCCGTCCGGCCGCTGGGGATCCAGCGAACGCTCGCGCTCGAATGCGGCCCACGCGTCGTCGAGCCGACCCTCTTCCATGGCCGCCCGCCCGAGCACCACCGGGAACTCCGGGTTCCTCGGATCGAGCAGCTCGCCTTCGCCCGCGTGGAAGATCGCGTCCGGGAAGCGACGCTCCGCGAGGTAGAGTCTGGCAAGCGCC
>BQJX01000071.1 GCA_021604925.1 Gemmatimonadota bacterium | reverse complement strand
CGTTCCGGTGGCACCCGGAGTCTCTGGTCGCCGTGGCGCTCGTTCAAAACGCGGACGGGGACCTGACCCCCATGGGCGGTACCGAGATCGCCTTCTACGATGTGTTCGCGATGCGCGCCGGAGTCGGCGATCTTCAGTTCTTCGGCGGCGTCGGCGTCCGGGCGGGGAGAGTGAACGTGGACACCTCGTTCTCCACCCACAACACTTTGGGGATCTCGTCCATGGTGTCCGTGAACGTGGCCCTGGGGAGCGACTCATGAGAAGTCCGAGGCGCCTGCTCCTCTGCCTTGCCTGGCTGACAGCGTTGACTCCGGATGCGGCCCTGGGGATCACCAAGATCGAGGGCGAGTACCAGGTCCAGCTCGACATCCGCAAGCAGGATCGCTTCTTCCCGTGGGACTACGACTTCAACAACGATGATTCCTTCGGTCTGGTGCAGTTCCGGATCTTTTCGCAGCCGCACCCCAGCGCCGAGACCTACATCAAGTTCGAAGAGGACTGGAATCGAGGCGGCAACAGCGGATTCCGTCCCGAGTTCCAGTTCCGCGAGGCCCATGCGCGCTATCGCTACGAACGCGACGGGCACGGCTTTGACACGTACCTGTTCTCGCGCCAGGATCGCTTCTGGGTGGAGAACCACCTCATCGAGGTGGTCAGGGGCGACAACCTGAAGGACAGCGACAACGCCCAGGGCATTCGCACCGACGTGTTCGGCTATCTGGACACGGACTTCACCTACATCTACTCGGACTTCTCCAGCCAGTCGAACCCGAGCACCGTGGACGATCCGGGCTCTCCCGCCGGCACCGACGACGCGCACATCTTCCGGGCCCGGCGGAGTTTCCTGGATCGCACGATTCGCGCCGGACTCACGTACAATCGGCGGGTCGAGTCGGAAGACGCGTTCCGCGAGAACGGTCACACGGAGGTGTTCGCCGGCGACTTCCGCTACACGTGGGGAAGCCGCGATTTCCGCTTCGAGTACGCGGAGAGCCAGCTCTCCCGAATCGACCGCGCCGACTCCATCCAGATTCCGGGCGGAGATCCCTACTTCCCCGAGGACGGCCAGTTCGACTCTCCGACGATCGGCGAGTTCTTCCAGCCGCACCGATGGTTCCCGTCGGACGCCACGTTCAAGGCGGAGTTGCGATCCGTATCCGTCGGCACGCCGACATTCGGCTACTACAACGTAGCGCCGTTCTACTACTACGCCGGACCGGACTACAGCAATCCGCTGGGCGACGGCCTGAGCGACGAGCGCGGCTACTGGATCAACAGCTGGTACCTGCTCCCCGAACGTGCCATCACCATTTCCGCCAACTACGGTCGCTGGAAGAAGGAGATCTTCGAACAGAAGGACATTACGGAACTCTACACGGAGATCTACACGGAGTACGTGAACGGCTTCACGACCAAGCTGTTCCATCGGCGCAAGACGACCCGCGACTTCGCGATCCCGGGCGTGACGGAGATCACCAGGAACCACGACTTCTTTGCCGAGGTGCAGGTGGAGAGCCGCCTGGCGTGGTTGCGAATCCAGGGCAAGATCAAGGACTTCGACACGGAGAACCAGAAGGAACTGGCGTCTCTCGAGACGAGCGTCAACATCTCGCGCACGGTCAAGATGTACAATCGCTTCACGTTCGGAAACGATCCGGCTCGGCTCCGCGAGTCGTTCTTCGCGGAGCTCCAGTATCGACCGCGACCGGGGATGGAAGTGTTCCTTTCGTACGGTCCGTGGTGGATCGGCGACAGCGACAATCCCGTGGACGACGGCGACCTGGAAGGTGGAGCGCAGAACAAGGACATCGTTAAGTTCACCCTGAAGGGTTATTTCTAGGACGGTACCCATGGCGGCGAATCCAAGACTCAGAATCCCAAGCGCGATCGCCGGCCTGTGGCTGGCTCTCGCCACGGCGGCGCCCGCGGCCGTGCAGTCCACCCCCGGGGGCATTCGCTTCACGTATCCGGGCCCGAATGCCGGCTCGGTGAGCGTGGCCGGTTCCTTCAACGACTGGAGTTCCACCGCTCATCCCATGGCCAGGGAGGCCGGAGGTGTCTGGTCCACGGTGGTGCGGCTGGGCGCCGGCTCCCACGAGTACAAGTTCGTCGTCGACGGACAGTGGATCGCGGATCCGGAGAACGGGGCCACGGCGGGCGACTTCGGAAACTCGGCGCTCTCGCTGGACGACAAGGGGCAGATCGTGGTGCTCGAGGCCACGGCGAACACGGAGTACTCCGCCAAGATCCTGATGGGCGGTCGAACAATCAGCACGTTCCGCTCCCGGCAGAATTCGGTGAACGGTGACCGCTTCGAGCTGCGACGCCCGAACTTCGACACGGACCTGGGGTTCAGGGTCCGGATGAACGATGCCCTGGACGCGTTCATCCTCACGAATCTGAACAACGAATCCGAGAACGTGGAGCAGTGGCGAACGCGCCTCAACTTCGATCGCGGCTACCTGGACTTCCGGGACGGCGATCTTCGCATCCGTGCATTCGACAACGCCGACATGGGCGTGTGGGAAGACCCCATGCATCTCGTGGGAAACGTGGGAATCTACGATCATGCATTCGGGTTCGGATCGCAGGGGGCCATCCTGGATCGCTACTGGAACGGCACCCATGGCCGCTTCCTCTATGCGGACAACTTCGAGGATGGCGGGCAGGCCATCCCGGCCAGCGATCCGTTCTTCAGTACCTTGGCAGCCCTCGGCCCGGCCGAGGACTTCGACAGCTGGTCGGTGGATGAAAACGGGAGAGTTCGTTTTCCGGGTGCCGTTCGCGATTCCTACCGGTTCAACCACTCTTCCGGCGATGAGGACATCATGGCGGCCCGGATGTCGCGCCAGTTCGGCCCGGTTCTCCTGGGCAGCAGCGCGCGACTGGACCGTGGCTACAACGCGGGGTCCTACGGTTTCGTCGAGGACATCAAGGACGAGACGCTGACGTTCACCGACGGTGTGGATTCGAATTCGGTCCCGGCCGAGACCGGCACGCGGACGCTCTATCCGGACGGTTCGGAACAGTGGTGGGGAGTGGGTCTGGACGCGGAATGGCCGGAGGCCATCGGCGGGGCCACGTTCCGCACCGAGGCGCTGTTCGGGCGGGCCGAGTATGTGGGGCGCAACGGTCGCCGCGACCAGATCTACCTGGCCACCCTGTCGGACTCATCCGCGACTGGGGCCGTCGGGATCTTCGGGACGTTCCGAGGTGACCCCGTGATCACGCCGGCGGTTCAGGAGGAACCGGAGAAGTTCGAGGACGTCGGGTCAAGGACGTTTGATCTGGATCAGAGCTGGCGGTTCTTTGCCGGCGCCGACAACCTCCCGGCGCCCTACGGGATCGAGTCGTCCGTGAGCGTGGAAATCGAGTCCCACGAGTTCGAGCCGCCGTCCACCGGGCTGCCCAGCGCCATCACGAACGAGCTGATCACGTACCGGCTGCATGTTTCGCGCCCGGTCGGCGATCGGGCCACCGTATCCCTGGGTTTCGAGTCCTTCGATACGCGCTACGACAAGGAGACCCCCTGGGAGAACCAGCTGTGGTTCGACTACCGCAACTTCTGGCTCGAGAACGGCGAGCACGAGGTGGCCTTCGATCGGCTCACGCTGCTGGGCGATGACGCCGTGTTCTGGCGGCCCTCGTTCGGGATGGATGTGCTCTCGTCCCCTGATATCCGCTTCGAGTACGACGGGACGTTCGGCGCGTCGGGAATCACGCGGGAGCCGAAGTACACGGAGACGCTCCTGCGGGGGATCTGGAAGATCCGGCCGCAGTGGACGTTTCTCACGGACGTGCGATTCGCGAAGTACAACGACCCGATCCTGGACCTCGGCGGGGCGTATAATGAGACGTTCGTGGAGCTGAAGTACGAGATCGCCGCCGGCGTGGAACTGGCGCTGTCCTACGGCGTGGATCCGTGGGCGATTGACGGGCCGGTGAACGAGTACGCGTACATCGGTCGTGACCTGTTCCTGTTCGACGGGGGCGCGAACGGTGAGATCGGGCGGACCAACTTCTTCGGCCTGGCAAACGCGATCGAGAGCGCGGAGCAAGCGCTGGAAGATGAGCGCCTGCTCCAGGTCGAAGCGATCCTGAGGTTCTGATGACGGCTCAACGGTACCTTGTGCTGGCGCTGGCAGCGATCGCGCTTCCGCTCATCGGATGCGGGTCGCTGGCCAAGCTCGACTTCGTGAAGCGTCGCCTGCCCCCGCCCTATCCGGTGGACGGAGGCGTGATGTTCCAGTTCTCGTCGCCGTCCGCCCGGGTGGTGCAGGTGGCAGGAAGCTGGCCGGAAAACGACTGGCTCCGCGGCCAGGCGGAGAACGCGCGGTACGACCTGGGTCGCATGGAAGACCCGGACGGAGATGGCGTCTGGATGCTTGTGGTCCCCATTGAGCCCGGGCGCTATCAGTACAAGTTTGTGGTGGATGATACGAACTGGAAAGAAGACCCGAACAATCCGCAGAAGGTGGACGACGGGTTTGGCGGCTTCAACTCGCTGCTGATCGTGGACTGAGAGGAACGACCATGAACGCACGGCATCGCAATCTGGGATCGCACTGGCTGGCGCTGGCGGCCCTCGCTCTGCTTGTTCTCGTGTTGAGCAGCTGCCAGGAGAACACGCGGGGCGCATTCCTGTTGCCGACCGGCGGGCCCGGCGAAGCCTATGTGAGTCGCTTCTCCGTCCTGCAGGTCGTGGGCGACTTCAACAACTGGGACACCACGATTCCAAGCATGGAAGTGGACTTCGGGGGGACGTGGCGGGACACGCTCACGGTGCAGGACGGCTGCTATCTCATGAAGATCCGGACGGAGGGCGACTGGGACGAATCGCCGGACTTCGGGAGGTGCGGGGGCACCGAAGAGGACTGCCAGGTCCAGGTCCCGGACGACGGGACCGCCGTTGGCGAGGAGATCTGTGAGGCCTCGGGTGAGGGAACCGCCATCGGCCAGATCGAGTTCCTGGATACCGGAAGTTACGAGTTCGCGTACGTGGAGCCGGAGGAGATGCTGGAGATCCGGCGCCTCACGGAAGTGGGAGCGATCGCCGGTACCGTGTCATTCCCGGCCCGCGGCGGCGGCTTGCCGGAGGCCACCGTGTCGGTCCGCACGGCGGGAACCGGGAACGAGGTCACTTCGGTCACGTCCAGCCCGGCGGATGGCGCATTCCTCGCCGAGGGACTCACGCCCGGCACCTACGATGTGCTGGTCCAGGCCGCCGGCTTCGTGGAGCAGTTGATCGAGTCCGTCAGCGTGTTCGCATTCGAGACGACAGAGGTTGGCAACGTGGCCCTGGAGGTGGGGTGCACGTCGCTGTTCAGCCGGGTTCAGCTCGTCGGCGACTTCAACTCATGGGACGAGAGCGCCAGTAGCGACATGACACAGGTGTCCGAGTGCGTGTGGTCCAAGACCGTCGACGTGACCATTGCCTGTTCGCTCATCAAGTTCCGGACGAACGGGGCCTGGGGGAACGACTTCGGTCGTTGCGCCGACGTCGAGGTGAGCTGTCCCGCGTCCGAGTTCACGGTACCGGGCGACGGCACGCTGCTGGTCGCCAGTTCCTGCAACGCAGCGGATCCCCTCGCCGTCGGCAGCATCGCGTTCCCGGGGCCGGGATCGTACGAGTTCATCCTGAACGAGGGCTCCGGCGAGTTCACGGTCCGCAACGTGGGCGGCCCCGCGCCCACCGGTTCGCTGGCCGGAACGGTCAGTTTCTCGGACGGACCCGGCACGCTTCCGGTGGCCACAATCAGTGTGCGGCCTTCGGGCTCGACCACGGAGGTTGCCAGCACCACATCGGATCCTTCGGACGGAACGTGGCAGGTCACGGACCTTCCGGCCGGCGACTACGACCTGGTGTTCTCGGCCCCGAATTACCTGTCCTCCAGCGTCACCACCACGGTCACTCCGCCGGGCGAGACAACAGTCCCCGTCGTCACCCTGGACCGCGTGCCGGTGGGGTCCATCTCCGGCACGGTCGGGTTCAGCGACAGCCCGTCCTCTCGCCCGTTGGCGAGCATCACGGCGTACGAGGCCGGAACCACGACCGTCGCGGGCGGGGCGGTGGCCAGCCAGGTGGACGGCACCTTCGCCATCACCAACCTGACCCCCGGGGCGTACGACCTGTTGTTCAGGGCCGACAGCTATATGGACTCCACGATCACCGATATCGACGTGGTGGCGCTGGCGAACACGGCGGTACCGCTGGTGACCCTGGAGTTCGAGTGCGCGACCACCGTTCAGATCGTCGGTGACTTCAACAGCTGGAACTCGGCCGCGCCCTTCATGACCCCGTCGGGTCCCTGTGCGTGGTCCCAGGATCTCGCGATTCCCGCCGGATGCTATCGGCTCAAGCTCCGCACGAACGGGGACTGGGACGAGACGCCGGACTACGGGCGGTGCAGCGGCGACGTGGGGTCGTGTCAGGTTCTCGTGCCGGACACGGGGGCTCCCGTGCTGGCCAATGTCTGCAAGGGGGTCGGCCTTTCGGATGCTCTCGGTGAGCTGAACTTCGAGAACGGCGGCACGTACAGCTTCCAATTCGATGAGCAGAACGGGCGCCTCTTCATCCGGCGGATCGGACCCTAGGGCCCCACCGCAGCAAGGGCCCCGCCGAGAGCCCGGAACAGGCCCGTGGCTCCCCTCCGGCCCGCCGCCAGAGGGGCGACCCTTGAATGCCACCCCTGGAATCCGGTATCTTTGGGGTAGTGAAATCCTCGCCGGAAACGAGGTCCGGCGCGGCGGCGCGGCTGACGCGGCGGATTCTTCCATCCTCAAGGAGTCTCACCATGAGAAGTGCTACCGGTCTTTTTGCTGTGGCCCTGTTCACCATGGCCACATTCGGTTCCGCGCAGGCGGGCCCCTGGTATGCCAAGGGTGACCACGTCGACGCCGGAGCCGGTGTCTGGAACTCCAGCGCTGCGAACGAGATGTTCGACGACGGCACGAGCGGCGACGCCGTTTCCGGCGACGGGATTCACACGCGCGACGTGGTCGTGGACCAGGCGGTGGGCCGTCACGAGTTCAAGGTTGCCCTGGACGACTGGTCCGTTGCCTATCCCGGCACGAACCAGTGGGTGCACATCAACACCGCGGGCGAGACGATCACCATGACGCTGGATACGAACTTCTATGCGGACGACTGGATTCCGAACGAGAACATCGTGTGGAACAGCAACGCGATGCCGCCCGGATCCACGCCGGAAGTCATCGGTGCGGCACCGGAGATCGGCGCCTGGACCTCCGGTGTACCCGGCACACTGTCCGGCTCCGTTTGGAGCGTCAGCGTGAACGTGGCCACGCCCGGCCTCTACGAGTACAAGTGGCGCGCGAACGGCAATTGGGACGACTTCGCGTTCGGCCTGGACGGCGCCTCCTCCGCGGGCGGGAACCTCGGCTTCGAGACGACGTCCCCCGACGAGCCCATCCGCTTCGAGCTGGACGTTGCCACCGGCCGTGCACGTGTCGTCTATGAGGGCACGGTCTCGGTCGAGTCCGACACCTGGTCGGGCGTGAAAGCGCTCTACCGCTAGTCGGCTTCTTTTTCGAGGGTTCGAGCGGGGGGGCGGTCCATCGCCCTCCCGCTTTCCTTTCTGGAGTAGAATCGAAGGATGAACTCGGACCCCACCAGGCCTGGTGCCCGGCCCGAACTCGGCGCCGAGCGCGGCCGCCCGTCGCTTCGATCGGTTGTCTTCGGCCTGACCGTCGGGGGGGCGCTCGTCACCGCAGCCGCCGCGTCGCCGGCGCGAGCCGGGGCCGGAACCCCTTCGCCTGCCGATTGGCGCGACGTCTCCATCTATCAGATCGTGACGGATCGCTTCTTCAATGGAGACCCTTCCAACGACGCGGTGGAAGGATCGTTCAATCCGGCCGACGGCGCCCGCAACCATGGCGGCGACTGGTCAGGGATCGAGCAGAAGCTCGACTACATCGCGGGCCTCGGCGCGACCGCGATCTGGATCTCCCCGGTCCAGACGAACGCCCACGCGGCGTACCACGGCTACCACATCCAGGACTTCTTCGCGTTCTCGCCCCACTTCGGTGGCACGGCGGATCTGACGTCCTTGATCGACGCGGCCCATGCGCGCGGCATCTACGTGATCCTGGATGTGATCGCCAATCACGGCGGCGATCTGATCGACTCGGGGGACTCCGGTTTTCCCTCGTTCGAGAATCCCGGAACCTACTCGTTGCGCTGGCGAGACAGTGGCAACCGGGCCGCCGCGCCCTTCGATGACCTGGCGATGTACCACAACAACGGGAGCATCGGCGATTTCTCGGATCCGGAGCAGATTCTGGGCGAACTCTTCGGGCTGGACGATCTCAGGACCGAGGACGCCGGGGTTCGGGCCGATCTCATTGCCGCGCACCAGTGGCTCATTCAGAATACGGACGCGGACGGCTTTCGCGTGGATACGGTGAAGCACGTGGAGCTCGATTTCTGGCAGGAATTCGGGCCGCAGGTGCGGGCCTTTGCCGCGGACAGCGTGGGCAAGAGTGACTTCTTCATGTTCGGCGAGGTGTTCGACGGATCTCCGGTCGAGAACGGCAAGTTCACGGGCACCGTGGCCGGCGGGCCCTTCGCGCTCGACTCCGTGCTCTGGTACCCCATGTACTTCACCAGTGGCGGCGTGTTCCGCTCGGGAGATCCGACCCAGTGGCTTTCGTCCACGCTGGCGGATTCGACCCACTACGAGCCGCTCTCCACCGGGCGGAACGTGAACTTCCTGGACAACCATGACAACGGCCGCTTCGTCGGTTTCGGGTCGCCGGCACAGCGAGACGACGCCAAGCTGCGCACCGCGCTCACGTGGCAGCACACGTCGCTGGGAATCCCCGTGGTGTACTACGGGACCGAGCAGGAATTCGACGGCGGCGCGGACCCCTGGAACCGCGAAGACATGTGGGATGGACAGTGGGACTTCGGCCCGTCGCTGGGCGACAACTTCGACATGACGGCGCCGATCTTCCGGGATCTCCGGCGCCTCAACGAGCTCCGGGCGGCCTGGCCCGCGCTGCGTCGTGGATCGCAGGAGGACATCTGGTCTGAAGCTGCGGGAGCCGGACTCTACGCCTACTACCGGCGGCCCACGACGGGGCCGACCGTCCTGGTGGTCGTGAACACCGCGTCGTCGTCCCGGGAACT
>BQJX01000070.1 GCA_021604925.1 Gemmatimonadota bacterium | reverse complement strand
GGCACCCGGCACGCGCTCCCATACCCACCCCGCCGGTGCGGGCTCCGGCCGCATGCGATAGCGGGCGTCGCGCGCCGCCGACACGTGGACCACGCGCGCAAAGTCCAGCGGCGGTCCGTAGCCGCCATCCGGTTGCAGCGTGCGTCCTTCGAAGAGGAGGCGCGCGCCCATGGTCCGGTACCAGTCGAAGCGCAACTGCACCTCGGCGCCCTCGGGGCCACGTTCGATGTACCGGTCACGCAGTGCGGGATCCGCGGTGCGGATGAGGTGCGTGTACGTGTTGGGGAGCCACGTGGTCAGCAGCACCCAGCGCGCGGCGCGCTCCTGCAGGATCGCTTCGGCCTGCGCCTCGTCTTCCGCCAGAAAGAAGCGGGCGGGCGCGCGGAACGACTCCTCGCCCACGAACGTCCCGAAGTTCGTGGCCACGGTGGGGCGCTCGGCCGCCCACTCGATCAGGTGTCCCCAGGTCCAGGACGCGAGCACCGCGGACTTCCCATCGGCCGGCGTGTGGGTCCGGCACCACTCCGCCAATTCGCGCGCCACCGCCGCCGACGGCTGCTCGGTCTGGCCGGGACCGTCGTCGGTGCGTTGCAGCGACGCGGCCGTTCGCCGGACCGTACCCACGTTGGCCGCCACGGCCACCGCCAGGAGAAGGGCCACCACGGCAGGCCGGGGAACCCGAAGCTTTCGCGACTTCCACAGCGCCACCGCTCCCGCCGCCAGCACCACCGCCATGGGCAACGCCAGCGCGTCCGTGAAGCGCACCTGCCGTGCGGCCTGCGCGAACAGCAGCGGTGCCGTGACCACCCAGGGAAGCAGCTCGTACCGGCGGTGACGGAAGGCGCGCCAGGCCAGGTACGCCCAGGCGAACGGCAGCACGATCAGCCCGTGCCCGAGAATGCTGAACGGATCGAACGCCGCGCCCTTGCCCAGGATGCCGCGCGACTCCCACACCGCGCCCATGAACTCGTCGTTGCGGGCCATCCAGGCGAAGCTCTCCCGCAGTCCCGCCGCCGGGCCCACGTTCAGCGCCAGCAACAGCAGCGCCAGACCGGTGAGCGCGCCGGCCACGATCCACGGATAGCGTTGCAACGAACGGGGCCGGCTCATCCGGAGCAGCGGCACGAACACCAAGCCGCCCACGGCGAGCCAGGCTACGTGGAACCAGGTGAGGTTCACCACCATCCACGGCTGCGACGCCGCCCACGGACTCGCGATCACGGCGGGAAGCAGGGCCACGATCGCGGCCGCGTGGAACGCGAGTCCCAGCGCCGCCAGCCCGGGCAGGCGCGTGCGGCCATGCTGCCACACGAGAAACCCCAGCACGATCTGCACCGGGAGCACGTAGAGGACCGAGGCGACCCACGACCCGAGCGCCACCCCGGCCACCACGCCCAGCCCCACGCCGCCCAGCGCCGCGGCGCGCACGTTCCGCAACGGGGGAGGGCGCAGCGCCCGGCTGAGCAGCAGCCCCATGCCCCCCGAGAGCAGCGTGATCCAGGCGTGGTGATCGCCATTGCCCAGCCGGCTGTACACGATGGACGCGGCGCTCAACGCGTGCAGCAGCCCCGCCAGCAACGCGGCGCCCGGCCCGGCGATCAGCCATCCCGCCAGCGCCGCCACCACGGACGTGGCCACGCCGAACCATCGGGGAATGGACGCCACCCGTCGCTCCACGAAATCGCGCGCCGCCACCTCGCCTTCGGGCAGGAACGGCGCGGTGGCCGCCGTGGCCACGGCCGTGTAGTACGGCGGCCAGGGAATCGCGGAGCCTTCGGGGAAGTTCAGCGCGGGGTCAGTGCCGGCGATCGTGCCGGTGCGGATCGCCTGTTGAACGCGGCGCATGTGGTAAAAGCTGTCCGCGTCGGACGTGATCCAGGTGCCGCGTTCGGGCACGGGAATCCGCTGATGCTGGATGCCGCGCAGCGCGCCGGAGACCGCGGCCACGAACACGAGAATCAGGACAAGGCGAGCGTTGACGATGGCCTCCCGGACCAAGGACGCAGGAACGGCAGCAGCATATCACGGGCGCCGCGCCGCCACTCGCACTCACCCCCGCGCGAGTTCCAGGAAACGGGCGGCCAGGAGCGGACCCGTGGCCTCATCTTCGTGCTTGAAGAACACGTACGCGTCCTCCCAGCCCGCATCGCGCACGCGCGCCACCCAAGCCCGCAGCGCTTCGTCATCGTAGGCCACCTTGCGCAGCCGCAGGTACCCGTAGTCCGCGGTGGGCACCAGCACCGGATCGTCGCCATCGTCCGTGTCGGCCAGGCACAGAGCGAGCTGCTTGCCGCGCAGGCGCTCGTAGACGTCGTCCGTGAACCAGGTGTCGTGCCGGAACTCGAAGGCGGCCTTCGTCCCTTCGGGGATCTGCTCCAGGAACTCGCCCAGGAGTTCCGGGTCGGCCTTCATGTTGGGAGGCAGCTGGAAGAGGATGGGGCCCTGACGCTCCGCCAGAGCCGTCGCCGTGCGCAGGAAATACCCGGTCGGCTCGGCGGCGCTTTCCTTCAGCCGCGAAAAGTGGGTGATGCGACGATTGGCCTTCAGCACGAACCGGAAGTCCGGGCCCACCTGCCCGGCCCACCCCTCCAGCACGCTGGTCTTGGGCGAGCGGTAGAAGGTGTTGTTGATCTCCACCGCGGTCAGGTGCTGCGCGTAGAACGTGAGCATGTCCTTGGCCGCGAGTTTCTCCGGGTAGAACGGGCCCTTCCACTCCTTGTAGCTGTAGCCGCTCGTGCCGACCCACCAGTTCATGTTGGACTCCGTTCGCAGAAACCGTTCGGAGCAGGGTACCCGAATTGAAGCCGGACGTGGTCGTCCGCGTCGCCGCCCTTCCCTCGTCCGCGTCTCACCATTCCGCGTATACTCGCGCCACCCGAATCCCAGGAGGAATGCGATGTGTCGTGGCCGCCGAATCGCCGTACTTCTCTGGCTCTGGATGGTGCCGGGCATCGTCTTTGCCCAGGAACCGACCGACGATCTGCGCGTGGCCACCAAGGTGGTCAAGCCGTTCGCGTTTCGGGACGCCGAGGGCGAGTGGACCGGCATCAGCATTGATCTCTGGAAGGAGATCGCGCGGGAACGCGGCTGGGCCTACGAGTGGGTGGAAGCCCCGAACACGAACGCAGTGATCGACCTGGTGGCCGACGGCGAAGTCCACGTGGGCATTGCGGCCATCACCATGCGGCCGGATCGGGCCGAGCGCGTGGACTTTTCCAATTCGATGTTCAAGTCCGGACTCGGCATCGCCACCAGCATGGTGTCGCCCAGTCCGTTTGCCATGCTGTCGGTGCTGGCGTCGCGCCAGTTCCTCGGCGCCATCGGGGCGCTGGCCGGTCTGTTGCTGCTGGTGGGCTTCTTCGTGTGGGTGTTCGAACGCAAGGGGAACTCCGAGCAGTTCGAAGCGGACGCGCGACGCGGCCTCTGGTCGGGAATGTGGTGGTCCGCCGTGACCATGACCACGGTCGGGTACGGGGACAAGGCGCCGCGCACGCTGGGCGGTCGCATTGTCGGGCTGATCTGGATGTACACCAGCATCCTGATCATCTCGAGCTTCACGGCGGTCATCGCGTCTTCGCTCACCACCAGCCGACTGGCCGCCCGCGTGGAAGGCGAGAGCGACCTCTACGACGTCCGCGTGGGCGCCAAGACCGGCGAGAGCCCGGTGGAGATCCTGGCGGCCCGCGGCATCCGCGCGGTTCCGTTCGAGTCCATCGAGGAGGGATTGGGCGCGCTGGCGGCGGGCAAGATCGAGGCCTTCGTCCACGACCAACCCGTATTGCGGTTTGAGATCCTGGGGAACCCGGACTGGACCGAGGTGCTCACGGTGCTGCCGCAGCCGATCCGCGAAGAGGAGTACGGGATCGCCGTGCGGCCCACGCTGGACAAGCGCAATCGGCTGCGCGAGGAGATCAACAACACCATGCTGGGCATCAAGATCTCGGGTCGCATGAACGAGATCGAGGACCACTACCTGGGGCGTTAGCGGCCAGGGGATGCGGACCGTGCCGGCGAACGGCCGGGCGCTCCGGCGCGCGCCGGGCCAGACCGAGCGCGGCACCCAGCCCGGCACGCGCTGCGCCCACGTCTCCCACGCGACTCCGAACGTCGCGCGGAGCAGGGACTCCTCGGAATGAACGCGGATGGCGGTGCCGGCGCCGTAGAGCACCAGCGCCAGAGCCACGGACGTGGGCGAGCCGACCAGGACGCCGGTCCCCGCAATCATGCCCACCATGGCGAGATAGATCGGATGTCGAAGCAGCGCGTACGGACCGCGCGTGACCAGCGTCTGCGTCCGGTCGGCGCGCGCGACCAGGCTCCACTGCGCTCCCAGCGCGCGCACCGCCGCGTGGAACAGCGCCACCGAGCCCAGGAGAACGGTCACCGCGATCGCGGCCGAGGCCACGCCCCCCCACTCCGTTCCGGGCAGCCACCTCGCCGGGCGCGGCCACGCCGCCACCCCGAAGGACACGCACTGCAGCGCCACGCCGAGCGATGACCACCGGCGCACCGATCCGCCGGCACTCCGCCCGCGCCCCCGAAGAAGCAACGCCGCGCCGATCCCGAGCCAGGCCAGGCCGACCGCCGCGTAGCCGAAGACCGCGTCACTCGTCATCGGGCGTGTCCAACCGGCGCAACTTGCTGAAGAAGTACGTCCACCCGAGCCGATGGCTCTTGCGGTCCTCCTGCTCCTTTTCCTGGGGGCCGTACGTGCCCTGCGTCAGCGTGAGTCGACTGCCGCCCTCGTGCTCCGCGAACTCCAGCGTGACCACGCGGGTCGGCAGATCCGGCTCGTGATCCCAGGCCCAGCTGAACTCCAGCGCGCGCCCCGCTTCGAACCGCGCGTAGGTGCCGCGCAGCATCCACTTCAGACTGGGCCAGGCGAGACAGTACGCGCCGCCCTTGCGCGGCTCCACCTGCGCGGACTCCGGCCACCAGCGCGTCAGTTCGGCGGGCTCCACGAACCGCGCAAAGAGTCGCGAAACCGGCACGTGCGGGAAGTCCTCGGTCATCACGAGCGTGTCGGTCGCGGGGGCCGGTCCGTCGGGCTCGGTCACGATTCCCGCCGGGGGGCCTGAATCGCGGTGTCCAGGCGCTGCAGGAAACGCGAGCGGTCCTTCTTGTCGAAGGGGGCGGGGCCGCCGCTGATCGTGCCCATGTCGCGCAGGTTCTGCATCAGCTCGCGACTCGCCAGCGCATCCCCGATGTTGGACTCCGTAAAGTCCTTCCCCTTGGGGCCCAGCACGGCCGCGCCCTTTTCCAGGCAACGCGCCGCCAGCGGGATGTCCGCCGTGATCACGACGTCGCCGGACTGCGTCTGCTCCACGATCCAGTCATCCGCGGCGTCGAATCCGTCGCTGACCACCACGAGTTCGATCCACGCGTGATGGGGAGTCCGCATCCAGGTGTTCGACACGAGAAAGACGCGGACGTCGTAGCGTTCGGCCACGCGATACACTTCGTCCTTCACCGGACACGCGTCGGCATCCACATAGATATCGGGCACGGCTAGAGCTCCAGGAATTTCTCGACCGGACGACCGACCACGGCGTGCTCGCCGCGAATCCCGATCGGTCGTTGCAGAAGCGTGGGGTGGGCCGCCATCGCGGTCACCAGTTGGGCGTCGGTCTCGTTCCCCGTGAGGCCTGCCTCCCGGTACGCGCGATCGTTCCGCCGCAGGACGTCGCGCGCGGTCAGGCCCAGCCGGTTCAGCACGTCGCGGATCTCCTGCCGGGACAGCGGGTCCTCACGGTACTCGCGGTACTCGTACTCAATGCCCTTCTCGTTCAGCAAGGCGACCGCCTTGCGACACGTTCCTCAGGTCCTGGTGCAGATCAATGTGATCAAGGGCCCCCTCCGCTTTGCGAAAGACTCGCATGGAGGTCGCCGCCGCGCAAGGGCACGGGAACCTGGCCGGTCGACGGCCGAACCTCCCACGGCGCCGAGCCGTTCCCCCGCGAAAACGCGGCCCCGCCCCGCCCCTGGAGGCGCGCTGGCCCGTCTCGTTGCCGCATTTGCCCGATCCGGTTAGATTGGAAGCAGAACCTACCGATACCTCGACGAAACACGCCCCCCCAGCCCCCGGGGCCCGGCGACATCGAAAGGAAGTCCATGTCCGAAGTCGGCGCGCTGGCCAAGCAGGTCTACTCCGCTCTCCCCGATCGCATTGCCGCCATCCGAACCCGCATCGGCCGCCCGTTGACCTACGCGGAAAAGGTGGTCTTCTCCCACCTGCGCGACCCGCAGGGCCAGGAACTCAAGCGCGGCAAGGCCTTCCTGCTCCTGCACCCGGACCGCGTGGCCATGCAGGACGCCACCGCCCAGATGGCGCTGCTCCAGTTCATGATGGCCGGGCGGGATCGGACCGCCGTGCCGTCCACCGTTCACTGCGACCATCTGATTCTCGCGGAGTCGGGCGCCGCGGCGGACACGGCGAACGCCAACAAGACCAATTCAGAGGTCTACCAGTTCCTGGAGGACGTCTCGCGCAAGTACGGGATCGGGTTCTGGAAACCGGGCGCGGGCATCATCCATCAGGTCGTGCTGGAGAACTACGCGTTCCCGGGCGGTCTCATGATCGGTACGGATTCGCACACGCCCAATGCGGGCGGCCTGGGCATGATCGCCGTGGGCGTGGGCGGCGCCGACGCCGTGGACGTGATGGCCGGCATGCCGTGGGAGGTGCTGCAACCCAAGCTGGTCGGCATTCGCCTCACGGGCGAGATGTCCGGATGGACCTCCGCCAAGGACGTGATCCTCAAGGTGGCCAGCATCCTCACGGTCAAGGGCGGCACCAACCGGATCGTGGAGTACTTCGGGCCGGGGGTCCAATCGATCTCGGCCACGGGCAAGGCCACCATCACGAACATGGGCGCGGAGCTGGGCGCCACCACGTCGATCTTCCCGTACGACGAGCGCAGCGAGACCTACCTGCGCGCCACCCGTCGCGCCGAGGTGGCAGACATGGCCAACGGGATCGCGCAGCACCTCCGCGCGGACGACGAGGTGCTGGCCAACCCCCAGGACTACTTCGACGAGGTGGTGGAGATCGACCTGTCCACCTTGCAGCCGCACATTGTGGGGCCGCACACGCCGGACCTGGCGCGCGAGATCTCGCAGATGGCCGCGGATGTAGACGCCCAGGGCTACCCGGAAGAACTCAAGGCGGCGCTCATCGGCAGCTGCACCAACTCCTCCTACGAGGACATCAGCCGGGCGGCGCACATTGCGCGTCAGGCGGCGGCGCACGGCATCCGGGCCAAGTCCGAGTTCCTGGTCACGCCGGGCTCCGATCAGATCTACGCCACGATCCAGCGCGACGGCCAGATGGACGACCTGAACGCCATGGGCGCGTCGGTTCTGGCGAACGCCTGCGGCCCGTGCATCGGGCAGTGGAAGCGTCACAACGAGCCGGGCAAGGCGAACTCCATCCTCACTTCGTACAACCGCAACTTCCCCAAGCGGAACGATGGAAACCCGGACACGCTGGCGTTTATCGGCAGCCCGGAGATCGTGACCGCCATGGCGCTGGCCGGAACCATGAAGTTCAACCCGTTGGCCGACACGCTCACGGGCGCGGACGGCAAGGAGTTCCGACTGGAGCCGCCCACCGGCGACGAGCTTCCCGCGAACGGCTTCCTCCCGGACGAGAAGGGCTTCATTCCGCCCAGCGATCAGCACCGGGATCTCAAGATCCAGGTGTCGCCCACGTCCGAGCGACTGCAGTTGCTCACGCCGTTCGATCCGTGGGACGGCAAGGACTTCGAGCGACTCCCGCTGCTGCTGAAGGCAAAGGGCAAGTGCACCACGGATCACATCTCGCCGGCCGGTCCCTGGCTGCGGTTCCGCGGCCACCTGGACGCCATCTCGGACAACATGTTCAGCGGCGCGGTGAACGACTTCGGCGGTCCGAACGGCACCACCAAGAATCTGGAGTCGGGCGAGACGGAGATCGAGGTCAACAAGGTCGCGCGCGACTACAAGAAGCGCGGTCTGCGCTGGGTGGTCGTGGGAGACGAGAACTACGGCGAGGGATCCAGCCGCGAGCACGCGGCCATGTGCCCCCGTCTGCTGGGCGCGGCCGCCGTGATCGTGCGCGGGTTTGCCCGCATCCACGAGACGAATCTCAAGAAGCAGGGGGTCCTGCCGCTCACGTTCGCGAACCCCGCGGACTACGACCAGGTGCAGCAGGACGATCGCGTTTCCGTGCTGGGGCTCGCGGGGCTTCGTCCGGGAAGCACGCACACGGCGGTGTTCCATCACGCGGACGGTTCGGAAAGCCGCGCGGAGCTGAACCAGTCGCTGAACGCGGAGCAGATCGAGTGGTTCCGCGCCGGTTCCGCCCTGAACCTGCTGCGGGCCAGCGGCAGCTCCGAGGTGGCGACCGGAGCGTGATCTTCCTGGTCGGTCTCCTGCTCGCGGGATCCGTGATCGCGGCGGGCGCCGAGTCCCCGCCGGCGTTCGCCTTCCAGTTCGGGAGCGCCGGCTCCGGGGACGGCCAGTTCGAGCGCGCCCAGGACCTGGCCGTGGACTCCGCCGGGTTCGTCTACGTGACGGATACCACGCTCCATCGCGTCCAGAAGTTCACGTCGGACGGCGTGTTCGTCCTGAAGTGGGGCGCGCCGGGAACGGCCGACGGCCAGTTCCAGGGACCCGCCGGAATCGCGGTGGGTGCGGGCGACGAAGTGTTCGTGGTCGACGAGCTGGATCGCGTGCAGGTGTTCTCGGCCGGCGGCGCGTTCCTCCGCGCGTGGGGCGCGCGCGGCGCCGGTCCCGGGCAGTTCTGGTTGCCCCAGGACGTGGCCGTGGACTCCACCGGTCATGTCTACGTGGTGGACACGCTGAACTACCGCGTCCAGAAGTTCCAGCCGGACGGCACCTTCGTACTGGAGTGGGGACAGAAGGGCGCCGGACCGGGAGAGTTCACGCGCCCCACCACGCTCACGGTCTCGCCTTCGCTTCACGTGTACGTTTCGGGCCTCTCGTCGCGCGTCCAGAGATTCACGGCAAGCGGCACCTACGTGGACGAGTGGGGGTCGCCCGGAATCGGGAACGGCCAGTTCCTGCAGATCGGAAAGGTGGCGGCCTCCCCCGAAGGGAACGTGTACGCCTCCGATGTGGTCCGTCGCGACCTCCAGAAGTTCGACGCGACGGGCGGCTTCCTCTCCCAATGGGGCACCCTGGGATCCGCGCCCGGCCAGTTCGACG
>BQJX01000069.1 GCA_021604925.1 Gemmatimonadota bacterium | reverse complement strand
CATCGATTCGTCGCGAAGTCGGGATCGGCCGCGAGGCCCAGCAGGCCGAGATCGCCGCCGTTCTGCAGCTCGTCCCCGAGATCCAGGAACGGGGTGCCGTACTGGGTCCCATCCGGCAGCAGCGTGTGCACCACTCCCTGCACCTGGGCCACGAGCGCGCGTCCGTCCGGAAGAAACTCCAGATCGACCGGGTACACGAAGCTGGCGGTCGGGAAGAGGTCCTCCACCACGAACCCGGCGGGCACGGTCTGGGCGGCCGCGGGAGCAGAGAGCATCGCCAGGAGAGCGACCGAGTTTCGGAGCGAGAGCGAGGGCGGCGGCATTGGCATCGGCTCGGTGAGGGAACTCCGCTCCGGAGGCGGAACGACACGGGTCCCCTGGATTGTACCACGCGGGCCGCGCGGGCCCGCCGACCCCGCCGCGTGGCATCGTCTACCGACTCGCGGTGCAGGCCTACCCCGTCAACGGACCAGCGTGACTTTCGACGTGCGGACTCCCTGCTCATCCGCCACCCGGATCACGTACACGCCGCCCGGCAGGGGGCCGCCCGCCTCACCGCGGGCAGCCCACTCCAGCCGGTGCGATCCCGATCCCAGACTCGGCCACGAACGCGCCAGGACCCTCCGGCCGCGCACATCCAGGATCTCCAGCTCCGCCCAGCCCGCGCGCACCAGCTCGAACCGGATCTCGCCGGCGCCACGCATCGGATTGGGACGCACGGACAGTCCGCTTCGCGATCCGGAGCCCGACTTCGGACTGCCGGTCGGATCCATCCCCACCGCCACCACGGTACTCGTCAGCGTGACCTGGCGCGGTCGGGTGGGATGAAGCGGACTCACGAACATCCCGTTGTCGAAGAACGAGCTGTCCGGGGACGAGGTGATCTCCAACGGAGAGATGCCGTCTCCCACCGCCAGGAACGTGTACGTGCTCAGTAGCCCCGGACCATCCAGCGCAACCCCGCCGCAGAGCAGCGAGTGGGAGTAGGTCAGCGTGGAGTCCGTGGTCGTGAGGAAGTCGAACGTGTTCCCGCAGCCGGAGAGCATCAGGGTCCCTTCACTCACGCTCTGGAACTCGAGAATCGCCGGATCAAAGGACAGGGTGATCTCGTAGGCGTTGAACTGGGACGCTCCCACGCCCACGCGGAACTCCACCGTGAACACGGAATCGACTTCCGTGACGACGGCGGCCGGGACCAAGGACGCCGGAAACAACTCCACGCCCGCGTGCACCGCCGGCACCAGGCCGGTGACCATCACGGCCACGACCAGCAGCGCCGCGACGCCACGACCCGTCCGGGTGCTCCCCAACATCACGCGCCCTTCGAGTTCCAGGATCACCGGTACAGGGCTTTCACCCGAGCCCAGCTCTCCGGCTCCACTCCAATGATGATCACCTGATGGTAGATCGTTCCGTCCACGCACTTGACGTCCAGGACGGTGTTCGCGGAATCCCGCATCCGAACTTCCCGCCAGTCCAGGGGACTCACGCCGTATCCGAGTTCCACACCCACGAACTTCATCTCGACGATGTTGCCGGGACCGACCATGGAGCAGCCCAGGGCCGCAGCATCCACCGCGATCGAGTCCCCGATCGCCGTTTCGTTCAGCCACGTGAGAAAGAACCCGCACGGCGCTCCGGAGAGCAGCGTGCCCGGCTGCACCGAAATCGGGGTCACGATGCCGGGATCGAACTCCAGCACGAACGAGAATCCGCGCAGGTCCGTCGCCGTGGAGTCCACGGTGACCTGCACGGTCAGCGTTTCGGGGGGCGCGGCCTGGACGATCACGCCGTTCAGGGGATCGAAGGAGAGGACGATCCCGCCGGTCGCCGCCGCGCTTGCAGGAAGGAACACGCCGGCCAGGAGCACCAGTCCCCACAACGCCTGTTTGAAGTCGAGCCATCTGGTCGTGATTTCCATCGGACCTCCACTGTGGAAGAGACGTGGCGATAGAAGGGGACGGCCGGCCGAGCCGACCGTCCCCGGGACTCCAGGGTTCTACCGCAAATGGATCAGTCGACGGGTCTCCTGATGCCCGTCGGTACGGAACGTGTAGAAGTAGATGCCCGAGCTGACCGCCTGGCCATCGCTCGCGCGTCCGTCCCACACCGCGCGGTGTTCACCGGCGGGCAGCGTGCGGTCCACCAGCGACCGCACCAGACGACCACTCACGTCGTACACGCTCACGGAGACGGCCGACGTGGCCGGCATCCGGAACACGATGTCCGTGGAGGAACGGAACGGATTCGGCCGTGCACCCACCAACTCCAGGTGCTCCGGCACGTCCAGCGTCGCGATCGGCGCATTGTCCTGCGGCGATGCGATCACCACCGGCTGCCGTCCCGCCGCAAGGTTGTCGCGGCCGCGAAGTGCCGCGTCCGCCAGCACGGGAACCGCACCGGACGACAGCACGCGGAACGTGAGCGTGGCCACCTCTCCGGAACCGGAGAACGTGAGCTCGCGTCCCAACACGGCGGTGTCCACGATCACGCCGTTCTCCGACGGCAGATCCTTGAAGAACACCGACGCGGCCTGCTCGTCGAGCAAACCGCCCTGCCGGACCGAGACGAGCTCAAGCCGGCTCTGATCGTAGTCGACCTGCGTGTGGATTCCCTTCACCGAGCGCCCGTGGTCCTGCAGGACGAGGCGCGCGTTCAGCACGCTGCCCGCGGACGGGGAGACGGCGTCGGAGATCAGCACGATCTGAGGGTTCTCGACCGGGGCTTCGGTAGGCGTCCCCGGCACGCGGGAAACCTGGCCGAAGTTGATCGCGAACATCATCAGATCCTCGAACTCGACCTCGTTGTCCGTGGTGGGCAACGCATCCACGGAGAAGTCCGAGGTGGGTCCCACGTCCAGGTAGCCGAGCGGATCCGACACCCCGAGCGTGATTCCGTAGTTGGACCCGAGGTGACTGATGTCCTCCGTCCCCACCGAGTTGTTGCCGTGCCCGTTCGTGGTGCCGTCCGTGACGTCTCCGAGGTGGTAGTTGAGCGTCCCGGTCGTCATGTTCGACACTGCGGAGACGTTGCCGCAGGCATCCTTCGTGAAGACCACGAAGTAGTAGAAATCGCGATCGTCGAAGTGCACCGTCGTCGGAGACACGGCCGTGGAAGCGAGCACCCAGGGTGCTCCCGGCGGATACGACGGAATCGCCGGCACCGAACCGGCTCCCGGAGCGTCATCGTACTCGGGATAGTTGCCGTAGCCCGCGCCGTAGACCTCCTGCACGGTGGCGTCTCCCGGCGCCGTGAAGCTGACGGTGATCCCGGTCGTGTCCTGACCGGCCGTGTTGCCCGTCTTCACCTGCGCCGCGGCAATATTGCTCACCGCGACCGGCGGAGTGGCATCCACGGTAATGGAAACCGGGGCGGCCGCGCTGGCCGGCAGCGGACCGTTCGCACAATCCCGGAAGAGGATCTCCGTGATCGTGATCGTCCCGGTACCGTCACCACCCGAGGCCTGGACCGCGATGTCGAACAGCGTTCCGCTGGCCGCGGTGGCCCCGCACGGCAGGCCGAGAATCGACCCGTCGACCGTGTAGGAACCGCCACCATTGTCCAGCTTCTGGAACGCCGTTCCCCCAATGGAGCTGAGGTAGGTGTTCTCGGTGATGCTCGCGAGGCCGGCGCAGAGCTCCAGCTCCGAACTCAGCGTGAACGTCACGCTGAAGCCTCGCATGTCCGCGTTGTCGGTCCGGGCGATGTCGAACGCCACCGGCAGGCAGGGATCCACCGTGGAAACGCAGGGCCCGGGTCCGGGAACCGGCGTCACCAGGTTGCCGCCCGGCGTGAACGCGCAGGACGTGGACGAGGTGCCATCGATCAGGAACGGTGCAAAGGTGACCTCGCCGCCGACGCTCACCACCGCGTCGCCGGATCCGGCACCGTCGCCACTCGGGCCATCCGCGGCTCCCCACCAGTTCAGCGAGGCATCCTGGCTGGCTCCACTCAGGGAGTTGTCATACCCGGCGGTGGTGTTGCCCGAAATCGAACTCGACGCGATGTCGAGACTCAGGGCGCTGCCATCCGCCACCACGCCGTAGTCCCAACCGGTGATGGTCAGGCCCGACGCGTCGATCGTCATCGGCTCTCCGGCGGAGAAGCCGTAGAAGCCCGTGGTTCCGGACACGCCCGCACCCGTGATGCAACTGCTCGTCACGGAAACGGCCAGCGGGGCACGACGACTGGAGCCGCCTCCCGAATACGATTCGCTGGCCGGGGACGGGTTCGCGCGCTTCTCCGACGGCGCGAACGGAGTGGTGTAGTTCGCCACGAAGATCCCGTCATAGTCGGGCGTACTCGACACGAACGAGATGTCCGCGTTGTTCACGGAACCTGCCGTGTCCAGGAAGTAGATCGCCTCCTGGGCATCCACCAGCGTGACGCCGTCCACGTCGACCGAAGTGCCCTGGTAGATCAGGACTCCGCTGGAGACGGTCGTCGCCGGCGTGTAGCGCATGTCGGACACGGAGCAGTCCGTGATCGATCCGCCCGCGCCGAAGCTGACCTGGATTCCGTTCTGGGCGATGTAGGCCACGTCGCCGGAACCGATGGTCGTGCAGTCATGCACGTCGACCGTGAGCCCGTCTCCGGACAGCGCCATGCCGTTCTTCTGGTAGCCGGAAATCGTGGTGTTGCCCACCTCGAGCGCGTACGGCCCGCCGGTGTTGTTGAACGCCCACACGCCAACGCCGTGCTGGACGCCCGTCTGCGGCGTGTCATCGATGTTGACGATGCAGCAGTTCAGCACCGCTCCACCGGCGTTGTAGAACGCGACGCCTTCGAAGCGGTTGTTCGCGTTGCCCACGCCGAGGCCGTCGATCGTGAATCCGTCGATCACCACGCTGGCGGTATTGATGGCCGTGACAATCGGCTTGTTGGGTCCGCTCGTGGTGAACTGGGTGGCGAGCAGGGCCGGCGATTCGATGATCGACGTGCCGCAACCCGCGCCCTGGATGGTCAGGTCCTTCCCATCCACCAGGATCTGCTCCACGTACGTGCCGGCCGGCACGTCGAGAAGGTCGCCGGAAACGGCGCCGTCCACGCCGCCCTGGATCGTGCCGTGGTACGTGTTCTGGGTGACGTTGTGCACCGGCGGATACTGATCGCAGTTCGGGGATCCAACGATCGAGCCGTCCAGCCACGGCGCGAAGACGGGCGTCGTCCCGGAGATGTCATCCCCGGCTGCATTCGGGCTACTGGGAGCATCCGGCCCGCCCAGATCGCCCCACCAATTGCAGGTGACGTCGATCACTTCGGTGCCCGCGTAGGACGCGCCCACCGTGTTTCCGACGAAGTCGTTGTTGTTCGCGACGTTCGTCGAGATGGTGCCCGCGAGCTGACTCGAGCTGAACAGAAGCCCGGCCGTCACGTTTCCGGTGAACGTGTTCCCGGTAAGCGTGCAGTTCTGGGCCCCCTTTGTGGGATCCGTGCTGCCGAATGATGTCAGCGCGATCCCATAGCGACCGTTCGAGTCGAGCAGGTTCCCACTGATGGTCGTGTTCTGGATACCTCCCTGCAGACCATCGTAGATGTTCGAGTCGAACGTGTTGTTGACGATGGAGCCGTCCTCGAACGCGCGGGTGCCCAGGTTCATCCCCACCGCGTTCCCGTCGAGCACGTTCCCGGAAATCAAGGGCGCGCGCGTGCTCATCCCGATGTTGTGATTTCCATCGACGAAGAAACCGGTTCCACTGGCTGCGTTGAGAACGCAGTTGTCCGTGAAATAGAATCCGTCGAACGAGTCCGTGTCGAGGTGCACGTATCCACCACCACCGGCGGCCGACCCGTCGAGCTCGTTCTGGTGAACGGTAACGTCGATCCCCGAGTCGTTGAGGAAGATCCCCGAACCCAGCGTGCCGCCAATCCAGTTGTTCTGGATGGTGAGGTCGTCCAACGGGCCGCTACTGGACGAGATCCCGTTGCTGGCCGCGGAACTGCCGTCGAAGGCAAATCCGTCGATCGTGGATCCCGCACATCCGCCGACCAAGTTCAGGATGGCTCCCGAGGGCGCCGTCAGGACCGTTTCGGTCACGGGGCTCGGAGCACCGACCACCCGACCGCATCCGGTGGCGCCGGCGTTTGCGCCGTTCAGCGTGATGCTCTTGTTCAGCGTGATGTTCTCGCTGAACGTTCCGGGATCGACGTTGATAACGTCACCGGCGACCGCATTGTCGATGCCGTCTTGGATCGTCAAGTGATCCGTGGCCTGCGTGATGTTGTGCACAGGGTCCGCAACCGCCGGCAGGGCAAAGCCGATCGCCGAAAACACCGCGATCACGGACGAGATGAATTTGACTCGCACACTTGCAGTCATGGTCATTCCCTTGAAAATGGGGGGCAAGGAGGCTTCGTCTTCGCCACTGCGGGGAGGCAAGCAAGGTGATACGCCGCATGCAAGCGGGCGGAGGCGGAGGCGAAACGGGAGGGCGCCGCGAGATCGGATGGGAACGGCCGGGGCTGAGATGGCAGCGATGCCGACGATCGATCGCGGGAGGTCGCGATAAGACGGGGCATCTGTGTGCAGCTCAGGGGTCGACCGGACAACGAGTCTCTCCGAGGCTCGGGGATCTCGAGGCGGTCCTGAATGGGTGTCGATCGCGGCCCGTATCAGTGTCTACGGGCAGCAAAGTCAGGCGCGCCCAGGACAATTCTGACGGAGATCGTAAGCCTGAAGTGGAAAGCACCGGGAGAGGTCCAGTTCAGAATTGTGGGGACCATAGTCCCCTACTGGTGCCGATTCAACCGATAACTGGCGAAACCTGCGAACGGCGGCGACAGAGCTGAAATGGCCGCACGGGGCCCCTAGAGTCGTTCTGGCGCACTTTCGACCGCCCGGCATCCCGGCGGGGAGAACGAACGATCGTGGGAGAGTCGGGGCGCCGCCCGCGGCCGGGTGGCGGCTCTCGCCGGGCTCAGGCTCCGTCTTCGGGAGGGGGCGCGGTCGCGCTTGCCGGGCGATCGCCGATCCACGTCACGTCCGGAAGCACGTCCCGGAACACGATTCCGTAGATCTCCCAGATGGTCACGAACAGCGCCGCCAGGATCGGCCCCACGATGAAACCCAGCACGCCGAACAGGAAGATCCCGCCCATGGTCCCGAAGAGAATGAGCAGGTCGTGCATCTCCGTATCCCGGCCGACCAACCGCGGCCGCAGCACGTTGTCGATGCTGCCCACCACGCCGCCGCACCAGGCGGCCAGCAGGATTCCCGTCCAGGTGTGCCCGGTGGCCACCAGAATGATGGCGGCCGGGCCCCACACCAGCGCGGTCCCGATTCCCGGTATCACCGACAGCAGCGTCATGATGGTGCCCCAGAACACCGCGCCCTGAATCCCCGCCACGGCGAACGCCACGCCGGCCAGCGTGCCCTGCGCAATCCCGATGACCAGCGTTCCCTTCAACGTGGCCCGCGTGACCGAGACGAACTTGTCCACCATGCGATGCTCGTCGGCATCGTCCAGCGGAAGGTAGTAGAGGATCTTGGCAAGGAAGCGTCGCCCGTCGAGCAGGAAGAAGAACATGGTGTAGAGCAGGATGAAGAACTGGAAGAGGAACGCAATGGTGCCCTTGGTCGTGTCCGAGAGGCTCTGGAAGAGAAACTGCCCCACGCGCCCCACGGCCTCGCCGGCCTTGGTGTAGATCTGGCTTCGGTAGGGCTCCAGCCGATCGGCAAACGGCAGGCCGTCCAGCCGCTGCGCGAGCAACCCCGGCTCGGAGAGCTGGTGCTGGATCCAGGGCGTGACCGTGTCGCTCACCCGCACGGCCTGCCCCGCCACGATGCCGAGCACCGTGAGCAACGGCCCCACCACCACCACCAGCAGGATGAGAAGGGTGGTGAGCGACGCCAGAACGCGGCGCCCGCGGAACGTACGCTCCAGCCACGCGTAGAGCGGAAACGCGAGGCCGCTGAAGATCGCCGCCAGCAGGATGGTCATGAGGAACGAACGGACCATGGCCAGGAACGCGAACGAGATCGCCGCGAGCAACAGCAACAGGAACGTCTTCCGGAACTTGCTCTCGTTCATGGCCGCAGCCTAGCAGCGCTGCGACCCCGTGACCACCGCCGAGGCCGGGGGATCAGACCCCGGCCGGCACCTTCTCCTCGCCGCACGAACGACGGATCACGTCCGGCGTGTGGGCCTTGGCAATGGCGTCCGCCACTTCGATCGTTCCGGCCTGCACCAGCTTGACCAGCGTGTTGTCGAGCAGCTGCATGCCGACCTTGGACCCGGTCTGGAGCACGTTCTGCATCTGCGTGGTCTTGCCCTCGCGGATGCACGCCTTGATGGCATCGGTTCCCAGCATGATCTCGTGCGCGGCCACCCGCCCGCCGCCGATCTTCGGGACCAGCACCTGGGAGATGACCCCCTGCAGCGTTTCGGCCAGCTGCACCCGGATCTGCTGCTGCTGATCGGGAGGAAACACGTCGATGATCCGGTCCACGGTCTGCGTGGCGCCGGTGGTGTGCAACGTGCCGAACACCAGGTGCCCGGTCTCGGCCGCGGTGATTCCCATGGAGATCGTCTCCAGATCACGCATCTCGCCCACCAGGATCACGTCCGGATCCTGCCGCAGCGCGCGCTTCAACGCCGACGTGAACGTCTCGGTGTCGCTGCCGATCTCGCGCTGGTTCACGAAGCTCATCTTGTCGTTGTGCACGAACTCCACGGGATCCTCCATGGTCAGGATGTGCCCGCGCTCGTTCGAGTTGCGAAAGTCGATCATGGCCGCCAGCGACGTGGACTTGCCGCTCCCGGTAGGACCCGTCACCAGGACGAGACCGCGCGGCTTCATGGCCAGGTCGCGGCAGACCATGGGCAGGCCCAGGTCGTCGATGTTCGGGATCTCCACCGGGATCTTCCGGAAGACGAGCGAAACGGAGCCCCGCTGTTTCATCACGTTCAGTCGATACCGAGCCACGCCGGGGATGCTGTAGGCGCAGTCGAAGTCACCGCTGGCGTCGAACTCGCGGAACTGCTCCTCGGACAGGACCTGCTGGGCCAGGTTCAGCGTCTCGGACGGACTCATCTTCTCGATGTTCTTGAGAGGCTGGATCTCGCCGGCAATCCGGTAGCCGGGAGGGCTCCCCACCTTCAGATGGAGGTCCGACGCGTCGAACTGGATCATCCCCTTGAGGAGGCTATCGATCTGAACGGCCATGAGTTTCTCCGGTGAGGCGGTGAAGACGGGCGGAGTCGTTACTCTGAGGTGTCGACCGCCACAGCTCAGGGCTTGAGCGATGGGAGCGTCAGGGCCTAGAAGAGGCCGCCCAGGGCCGATCCGGCGGAGCTCCGGCCCCGGAAACTGTCGCCCCGCTCGG